>SYLK01000395.1 GCA_005809115.1 Planctomyces sp.
CAGACCGCAGTGCGCGTTTTTGGCGCACTCCGGGGATGATTCACTTTGTTGATCGTGTCAGGCCGTGGCTTTTGATTCTGCACGCCGGGCAGAGGAATCCCGGTTGTCAGATTGATGTATCTTTTTGTTCGGGGTGCAGTGCGAAATTTGACATACTCATCCGATTGTGGCACGCATGAATGCGAATGTACTGTCGCGATGATGACAAGGCACTTCGGACAGGACCGCACAGGGAGGCACACGCGATGAATCAATGCGGCGAGCTCATGGAGAGCATGCGTGGAAGGACCTGGGTTCGTCACGTGGACAGCGTGATCAAACTGGTGGCCAGCATTTCACCGTGTGTTTTCCTGTACGATCAGTATCCACTGCAACTGGAGGTCACTCTGCGACGGAACGACGAAGAGTCGCTCGGCAGTGCCCTTGCCGTCGAACGGGCGAAGACCCAACGGAACTCAACGGACGCCGATATCCGGCGAATTCTTGATGCCGTCGGGCTTGTCGCATGTCGTCGTTGTTCGGCCCCGGCATTTGACCCGACGACGGTCAGGACGAATCGGGCAGGGCTTTGTGAATCGTGTTTTCTGGATGACCTGAGGCGGGAATCCAGAAGGGCAGAAGACGCCGAGCGAAAGGCGATCGCCGCTCGTGATCGGCGTATGAAAAGGTCGGGCCATGCGGTGCGCGTGACCGCATGGGTTCACCCCGTGCAGGGAGGCGACGATTATCAGGTGGACTGGTATTTCGAAACGCGTCCGACACATGCACAAATCCGTCGTTTGCTGCACGAAATGAGATCCCGCGTCTGCGACGATTACCAGATTATTGCCCTCTGAAATCACTCAAATGGCCGCACGACTCGGCGTCTGAGCGGCAGGACTTCGGTCGAAATCCCCGGTTTTCCTGCGGCGGCGCGGATGCGGTTGACGGTGCGGAGCAGCAGCAGGAGTTGTCTGCGGACCGGAGCGTATGCAGCGACGGGCAACGTGGAGAACGCTCGGGAGAGTTCAGCCGTGGATGCGCGGAGAGCCCATTCGGAGAAATCAGCCCGCAGGTTGAGATATTGCTGACGGTCGAGACGCACGTGTGCGTGCCAGTTGGGATCGGTCGTGCCCTGACGAGTGAGCCCGCCTCGGCGGTAGCTGATCGAATATCCGGCGTAGCAGAGCGGCCTGCGGCGGATGTCGCGGATGATCGGGGCTTCGTCTTCGAAGAACGGATGGACGCCCTTCGTGGCCAGAATCACAAAGAAGCGTTCGTGACGAAGATACTGCAGGTTGGCCCGACCGGCGTGCTTCCGCCGCGTGCGGGTGGATTCCGACACGGCGATTCCGTATTTCCGGATCAGCTTGGCGTCGACCGCCCGGGGATCCTTGCCGGAGGGAACTCGGCCGGTGACGTAAAACCAGTAGCCATGCCTCAGGTAACAACACGCAATCTGCTGCACGAATCCTTCGACACTGGTCGTCTCGGCTCGATACTGCATGAGCCTCCCGAAATCTCGGTAGCCCTGACAAAACCGGGACCCGGTTCGTCAGGGCTGCAGAAAGAAGGAGCTTGTTCATCGGCACAAGCTCCGCAGAAAGCCGTACTACCCCTTCGCAGAAACGCTGATGAGCATCGCAGGGTCGTCATTCGAGCGAGTGCATTCGCTGCCCTCGGACCGAAATGACGGCGCCTGCCACGGGAGCTGGCTGCGGGCAGCCACATTCTTCATGTTGCTGCCCGCCAATCCATACTGCCCGTCACGCCCAAAACCATTGGCGGAAGCCTTCGTCTGAAGATACACGAAGCACGTCCGCCGTCGATCGACTGCCACAGGAGAAACGTGCTTCCGCACGTCTCTCGTATGACCGCTCGCGCCTTACCAGGGACCAGCGACCACTGAGGTCGCTGACACAAATCATTGACAGGAAACTCCCGTCAGCCCTTTCGTCGTTGTTCCGCGCCGCGGCACCACCCGTCAGCGCACAAGCGAGTCCCCACTGCCTTGCAGGGAACATCGCCCGGCGTGCCAGTCCCGCTTCCGCGGTCCTGGCAGCCAGCTTCTACTGAGGCCACACTCCCGGACTTGAGCGTTTGAAGTGCTGAGCGGACCAGGCTCAGTGCCGCGTGACCAGACGCGGTCGCTCAAGTCCCTCCTGCGTTAGCCATCGCCTTCGCTCGACGGATCACGTCACTATCCCAGGAAACTGGGAGGGACCACTGCCGGATGCACACGCCTTCCGACGTCGCATCGTTTGCCGCAGCTGTGCTGCGGATTTCCGGGGACCGAACGTGGAAGCATCCCCGTACCCGTCGGCAGTAGTCATTCGCGGTTTGGCACCGTCTTCCGTCAAACTCACCGGCAAGCCCTTTTTGTATCGGGCCTTTCATGGTTGAGCTATTCGCGGCCGTCGCATTTTTCGACGGTCCCCGGACTGGTCCGTCCGGTTTCGCCTGTCACCAGGCTGAAAGCTCCCCACGCCGGCCAGGTTGCACGATCCGCCGCAGCGGACCTGAGCCCCCTGGATGGGATTACGCAGTCTGCGGTATCCGGAATTCGGAGGTTGCTATCCGTTATCCGGCATCCGGTATCCGAAAACTGCTTCACCCATTTTGGTCGATGGCGGCCCTGGTCAGTCAGACTGAACAGGGTGTTTCCGCATCGCCCTCACTCGGGCCGAAGACTGCTGCTGCCAGCCGCCGGCCGTTTCCATCGGATAGAATGTCGGGATTACTCTGAAGTGACTGTGCCTCTGCCAGACAAGGGCAGCGGAACGGTCGGAGATCAGGATTAGTCCGACAAGCCTCCGTCGAGCGCAGCAAACGGTAGGGTAAAAAGCCAGCGAGTTACCTTATTCGGGCACTTTTCCAACCTCTCCCCTCCGAACCGGACGTGCGGCTTTCACCGCATCCGGCTCTCCAGTGACACAAACATCCGTCGCTGCCCTGGGCTAATACGCAACCTGCGCACCCGGCAGCGAATGCTTGCCATCACCTGTCCCCCTTCGCCCTGTCAGCGGCTTTCCCGCTGTCCCTGGTGGGGCGTAACTCCCACGACTACTATGAGGACTCCGTCACCTTGGGACTCGCGTCCTTTAGGCGATCTCGCGTTCCGTCACCGAGGAACATACAGAGCGATTTAGGTTCCCGACTCATCCCCTTGGATGGGCTCATTGCCCATCGTCCATCAGGCAGGGTGTCTCCACGCGCAAGAGACGATCGCGTGGCTCCTGACGGCGTCGGCGTCCAGACGTGGTACCGACGAGTGTACGTTTCCACCACTGGAGATTCGGGTTCAAGCAATCCAGCCTTAACCATGTCGCTCAGGTGTTGCGGGACGATGCCATACACGTCTTCAAACATCTCCCGCTTTCCCAACATGCTGCTTTCCCCTCTTCCTTTCGGATTCAGGTGGGTTGGGTCACCTCAAAGTCTTCTACCCTGAACTTTGACCGACTCATGTCGGCCATTCCTCGGTGCGTGACACGACGCACCCTCTCGACGTACCGCGCTCTACGGGACAACCGCGTGACGAATGGTGAGTTCGTGCCCTTAGCCGCGCTGGTGAGGTGCGGTTTACCGGGTGCGGTTGCCTGTCAATGATTGTCATGCGTGCCACCTCTGGCCGAGCGTTTTTCGGTGCTCGGTTCGAAGCAGCGCGTTTTCCAGAAACGACAGCTGCGATCAGGTATCCGACACCCGATCGCGAATGCTGGCTTATCGTACAACGGAGGTAGGGGGAAGGGCGAAGTGAGAAGTGGGCAGGGGGCAGGGGGCAGGGGCCGGATTCGACGATGCGGCATCGCGGTGCGGGGTGACCGTTTCCTGTTTTGCTGAAAACTGAAAACTGAACACTCTTCGCCCATTTCCCGACGTGTCGCTTGCGTCGCAACAGGGGGCGGCAGACGTGTCGCTCGCGTCGCACTTGTCGGTTTTGGGCGTGTCGCTCGCGTCGCAGATGTTTGGAAGCCGACAGACGTGGAAGTGGCGGGAATCATTCAGGAATCGGGCTCCAATCGGAGCGGAATTTCTGTCGTACAAAGTACTGGTACAAACATCTGTTAAAGCAATAGGGGAATTGCCTGAGGAAACGGAATACTTATTTCAGGAGTTTCAGAAGCGTGAGCGGATCCACTTTGGACGAACGAGTTCGACTTTCCTCAGCGAACTGCTGAGCGTTCATCCGAGCCACGCCCTCCGGCTGGGCGGCTCCGACGAATTGTTCAAACACCGCCTCGATCAGAGATGCCAGCGGTTCCGGGTCTGTTGATGCAGATTCCTGAGTGCGCTTCCGGCGGCCGTTTTTAGCCTGGGTGAGACGTTCGTGTTTCTGGAGGTCGTGCCACCAGTCCGGTGGCGTTCGTGTTCCCTTGGCGGCATTCCGGACGTTATCGACGAAATACGCGGCCGGACTTCGGCGGAAGAATGCCGGGCCATGGCGTTCCCGTGCAGCCAGCGTGATATCCAGCCATTGCTGGAGCAGAGCTGAAGGATACGTCCGGAGACAGGTCTGAATCATGCGCTCACTCAGTTCGATCGACCGCATCAATTCGGCCAGCGGAGATTCGACAGTCGTAGCACCGGACGAACGCTTTTTCCGGAAATAGTCACCCCGGGTGAGCATGACTCGCGGTATATTCGAACGAGAACTGGCTGCGGGCCGGGTGAAGACTGCATCCGACACCACGCCGTGGTGTCTCAGCCGCTGAACAGCACGGACGACCTTGACCTTCAGGTCACGAATCGCCAGCGTCGGTGCAAATCCCATGACATGGACTCCGAGATGATGCACATCAAACCGGGGTGTGGTGCGCTGTCGGCGAAACAACTTGCACACCAGCAAGAACAAGCGGCGGGAGGCTGGATCGAGTTCCCGAAACACGGACAGGTCAAATCTCAGATGGCCGCCAAAGGCAGCCGCCATTTCCAGGAACACACCGTCCCAGACAAACCGCCACGCGCGTGACGAATCGTTGGTGAGCGGCAGGCTATAGCTCAGGAACCAGAAGCTGACACGTCGATGTTCGCGTCGCAGGGGATCGTAGACTCCGTCGTTCTGATAATTGACGGCCGACAGCCGGGACAACGATTCGGCAAACTGCCGATACTGGCGACCGCCCCGGCGGTGGTGCTGGTCGATGACGCCCAGCTGCCGCAGACAATAGTGTGGCGTGGCATGGAACTCGGCCGATGGTTTCGGCTGCGAGAGCGTCAGTGCCAGCAGGCCCCAGAGATAGAACTCATCGGTGGGAGTCAGTCCCAGTGGACAGGACACCCGCACCGTGGCCGTGCGTCGCTCACCGGTGCGGTCAGTGAACTGGTAACGGGTGTCGTGGCGGATTCCGGCGGCTGTCCCGGATTCCCGGTTGTCGAGCGGACACAGGGCATGTTCGACGAGTGACAGTTGACACAGGCCACTGTCGACAGCGGCGTCGGATGGTTTCTTCGTGGCATTGCTCATCCGTCATGATTAGCACGATGACGCGATCAGGGAAAGCAGAAAAGTCGGGTGATCGTGGGGCGTTACCTGGGAATTGCCAGTGGCAATTCTCAGATCAGGTGAGATTCCCCACTGACGGCTGCGGTCACGGCGTGCCATCACAGATCCAGTGACTTCGGGTGGCTGCCGAAAATTGCCAGTGGCAATTTCGTGACCACGGATCACTTCGCATTGCCAGGCAGCAGGCGCTTTCCTGGTGCCGTAGTTCGGAAACGCGCGGCTTCGCGGACGCCACACGGAGTGTGCCTGCTACTATGGCAACCGCCATGTTCTCCTTCCGGCCGCGCAATCCCGCTCCGCGGGAGTTGCTCCCCTCCGTCCCCGCGGCGCGGCTGCCTGTTTCCGCTTCGCGGAA
>SYLK01000396.1 GCA_005809115.1 Planctomyces sp.
ACCGCGATTATTCGGCGCTGTCTGAAGTGAGACAGGGAGCGACAGCAGAGGGGGACCGCAGCGATCCCGCAGAGTCGTCCGCTGACGGAAATCGACAGCGGCGGCAGAATCTGCCGAATGCTGCCACCGCTTCAGGCAGTGAGGCTGGTGGGGCGACTGGTCTCAGTCCGGGAAGGACGCACGCTGTGGAATGGGCGACCGTCGCGTTGATGGCTGGCTGGCCGTGCGTTACAGTAGCGCATCGCAGCGACCGGGGCCGGGGTCACGCCAGAGGCAGGGGGCTGACTGCCGACAGCGTGCCTGCAATAAACTTTGTCCTGCGGCCTCGCTCACCTTCTGTCCTGTCAAGGCTTCCGACAGTGGATTCGAAATCGGGAAGATCCTCCGCGTGCAGTCGGCGTGACCTGCTGGTGAGCGGGATGGTCGGTGTGATCGGCGTGCACACGGTTTCGGCGGCGGGGGGCTCGGGAGTTGCCCGGGGTTCGTGGGAAGTGGAGTTGACGATGTCTGAAGTGGACGGTTCAGCGATACGGCAGGAAACGGCGGATCCTGCCGCTGTGGGAATGTCGCCGCAGGGACTGCAGCGAATCGTCGATCGCCTGCAGGCCGAAACCACAGATGGGGCGGTCAGATCAGCCTCGGTGCTGGTGGCACGACGGGGGGCCGTGGTCCTGCATGGCGGTTTCGGTCGGCTCAGCCCGGCAGCGGGCTCGCCCCCCACGGCAGCGGACACGACCTACCTGCTGGCGTCGATCACGAAGCCCGTTACGGCCTGTGGTCTGATGCTGCTTGTCGAGCAGGGCCGCGTGGTACTTTCCGATCCCGTGCAGCGTTACCTGCCGGACTTTGCCGGAGAACAAAAAGACAAAGTGCGCGTCTGGCACCTGCTGTCGCATGTTTCCGGCCTGCCTGACCAGCTGCCGGAGAATACGGCCCTGCGGCAGGCACATGCTCCGCTCAGTGAATTCGTCCGCCATGCCCTGCAGACTCCACTGCTGTTTGAACCCGGGACACGGTTCTCGTATCAGAGCATGGGAACGCTGCTGGCCGGAGAAATCATCGAGCGGATGACCGGCATGCGACTGCGCGACTATCTGCAGCAGGAGGTTTTCCGGCCACTGGGCATGCACCAGACATCGCTGGGACTGGGAGACACAGCGATTGCGGATACGGCCATCGTGGAGACGGCGGGGGAGGGAGCGCCACCCGACGACTGGGGACCAAATTCCCCTTACTGGAGAGATATGGGGCATCCGTGGGGAGGTCTGCACAGTACGACAGGTGACCTGGCCAGGCTGTTCCGGATTTTCCTGAACGGCGGCCGACACGGCCGCCTGCAGCTGTTGTCACCGGCGACCAGCCAGGCGATGATCCGCAACCGCAACCCGCCGGCGTTGTCGCCGTTTGGTCTGGGCTGGGCTCTGCGAGATTCCCAGGCTGCGAATCACTTCGGGGATCTGGGAACGGCTGATACATTCGGACACGTCGGGGCCACGGGAACCGTGGCCTGGGCGGATCCGGTGCGACAACTGATCTGCATCCTGCTGACGACACAGCCTGCGGCTGCGGACAGCGGACTGCTGCTGAACGCTGTCAGTAATCTGGCTCAGGCCGCTGTGATGGATGTCTGATGCCGTGTGCCTGATCCGGAACGACGCAGTTCTGTCAGAGCTGAGAGGGGCGAACATGGATCGCAGACAATTTCTGATCGCCGGGGCCGCGACCGTTGTGGCGGGAATGAGGGGCTCCAGGTCAGACGGAGCACTGCCCCCGAATCGTCGCCGGCAGATTGCGGCTCTGTCGACGACTTACCATGTGCGTTCGCACAGTGACAACTTCATCACCCGGCTGCTGGAAGGCTACTGGATCAACGACACGTACTACTCGCCTCCATGCGACGTGGCATCGATCTGCGTGGAACAGGAACACGCCGCGGATGTGAGTACACGACTCGCTCGCAGCTGGGGTGTCCGGAAGTACGACACGATCCGCGATGCGCTGACGCTCGGGAGTGATACTCTGGCGGTGGACGGCGTGCTGATTGTCGGTGAGCACGGGGACTATCCGACAAACGTCCGCAATCAGATTCTCTATCCGCGACATCGATTTCTGGAAGAGACCGTGCGTGTGTTTCGGGAGTCCGGCCGGACCGTTCCGGTGTTCAATGACAAGCACCTGTCGTATGACTGGGATCAGTCGCGGCAAATGTACGACTGGTCCCGTGAGCTGCAATTTCCGATGATGGCTGGTTCGTCGGTCCCGCTGACGTTTCGGCGACCGGAACTGGATTTTCCGCTGGACACGGAACTGCGAGAGGTCCTGGCGGTGGGTGGAGGCTGGGTCGCTGACGGCGGACTCTTTCATATTCTGGAAACGATGCAGTGTTTTGCCGAGCGGCGTTCGGGAGGGGAAACCGGTGTTCGCGCGGTTCAGCTGCTGACGGACGATGCGGTCTGGCGGGCGGCCGATGAAGGTCTCTGGAGCCATGAACTGCTGGATGCCGCGCTTTCCCGCGGAATGACGGTGGCCACGGGTCCGGTCCGTGAACTGGCCACTCGTCCGGTCGCTTGTCTGGTGGAGTATCGCGACGGATTCCGTGCCTCGGCTCTGGCGCTCGGCGGAAAAGTCAGCGAGTATCTGGCGGCCGTCCGCTTTCGTGATGACCCGGAGCCAAAGTCAACGCTGTGTTACATCCCGTCGGAGAACTCCAACAACTTCAGCCCGCTGGTGGATGCGATTGGTCGAATGATCAACCAGGGGACAACAGATTGTCCGATCGAGCGCACGCTGCTCATCAGTGGCGTGCTTTCATTTCTGATGGAATCCTGGTACCAGGGCCAGGTTCGGCTGGAAACGCCGATGCTTGATATCTGCTATCGGGGACCGACAGATTCGTATTACGCACACGGTATGGGATCCTGAGATCATGAAACCGCCCGGAGTTTATGCGGAACAGACGGACCTGTTTGACCTGATCGATCGCCATGTGCAGATCGAGAAGGCTGTGAGTGACTGTGGTTCCGCGAACGGCCCGGTGTTCAGCCGCATTGGATATCTGTTGTTCAGCGACGCACCGCGTGGGCAGATTCTGCAGTGGCGGCCAGGCGGGGCGGTGGCTGAGTTCGGCGGAACGGCAGCAGCGGTATTCAGTGATGACTCGGGCGGCGCCACTGGACTGACGTTCGATCATCAGGGGCGTCTGCTGGTGTGTGAGTCCGGCAGACGGAGAGTAACGCGCCGTGAGAAGGACGGTTCTCAGACGGTCCTCGCTGACCAGTGTCAGGGTCTGGCTTTCACGGCTCCGCACGACGTGGTCTACAGTATCGACGGTTCTGTCTACTTTTCCGATGGACTCCTGCCCGGCGGCAGAGCGAGCGGCGAGGCTGCGGCGGAGGAGCAAACCGGGCCAGCCGCAGTTTATCGCATCGTGCGCTCGCAGATTCCGGGGAAGCCTGCCGTGGATTGCGTGAGCACGGAGTGTATTCGACCGGCGGGGCTGGCCCTCAGCCCAAAGCAGGATCTGCTGTACGTTTCTGACGCGGAGCGGCGCAACATTCGTGTCCATGCCATTGCCGACGATGGTTCCCTCGCGACGGGTCGCGTGTTTGCGGAGATCCCGTCTGATGGGCCGGGCGCTGCCGGCGGGCTGAAGACCGACGAAGCGGGAAACGTGTATCTGGCTGGTCCCGGTGGTGTCCGGGTATTCAACACCTCCGGAGAATACCTGGGGATCGTCATCCTTCCGGAGGAGCCGACGAACTGCTGCTGGGGGGCGGGGTTCAGCGGTCTTTATATCACTGCCGGTACCAGTGTGTATCACATCGGCACAAAGAAGCCGGGGACACGCACCTTTTAGTTGCGCCGCACCCCGAGGTCGCGCCGTTCAGTTCCGCAGGCAGTGCGCCCGAAATCCACCGTTCGCACCACCGTTCTGAAGTCGGCTGGCGTCGAGAGATCGGCCGCATGACGCTGCGGAATGCTTTTTTTCTGGTCCTGCGGTTCGGTATAATCCGCTGCCATGACAGCATACCGGACGATTCTGATTCTGATTTGCCTGTCCTCTGCGGCGGCGATCGCTCCGCTGCCGGGATTCGGGGCCGAGGAAGGCTCGGCCGATGATCCGGTCGTCTTCCAGTTTCTGCGGGATCACTGCCTGAGTTGCCATAATCCCGAGCGAAACGCCGGCGATCTGAGTCTGGCGGATCTGATCGCACCGGAGAGTTTCAGTTCCGATCGTGAACGCTGGGACCGGATCGCTGAAAAGATTCGCTCGAGCGAAATGCCGCCGCCCGATGCTCCTCGCCCCGCCCCGGAATTGACTCAGGCCGTGACCCGATGCCTGCAGCTGGAATTCGAACGACAGGATCTGCTGATCACACCGGAGCCCGGGCGGGTGGCCGCCCGGCGACTGAGCCACGCCGAATACGGCAATTCGATCCGGGACCTGCTGGGAGTTGAAATCGATCCGCACGCAACGCTGCCTCCGGACATCCAGGCCTTCGGCTTCGATAATATCAGCGATGCGCTGGTGATTTCCCCGGGGCTGATCGAGAAGTATCTGGTCACAGCCGAACTGGCGGTGCGGGCAGCCCTGATCGGCCAGCCTCGACTGAGCGCAGCTACCGTCCATTATCCGACTCCGGTGCGCATCAACACCCGACGCGGCGATCTGGAGCTGCCGCCGGACCTGTTCGACTATGATCACAGCGGCCTCAGCACGCGTCACTCGGCCCACGTCACACACCGGTTTCCCGTGACCGGGCAGTACCGCTTCCGCCTGGTCCTGAATGGCCATCGACCGAACCAGTCCGAACCCGCGCATCCGGCACTTTTTATTGACGGACAGATCATTCAGGAATCAGCCGTCGACGCCACCGATCTGGAAGGTCAGACAGTGGAATTTCAGACCTGGGTGACTGCCGGTGAACACCTGATTTCCGCCACGTATCTGAAGAATTTCCATGGACTGCCCGCGAACTACAATGGCCCCGAACCGTCCACGCGTCCCGCTGACGCGCTGCTCAGCAACGATGCACAGGGTGAACTCACGCCGCAGGACATTGAAGTGCTGCGAAAATTCGGCACACGCATCAAGACCGATGCGATCGAGGTGCGTGTGGACAACCGGTTCGAGTCCATCGACATCATCGGACCATACGAGCAGCAGTCGGAACCGCCGGCCGAATGCCGCCGTCTGATCTTCGGGACCGAGGCTCCCGCCACGGAGCTCAGCCGACAGCAGGCCAGCTTCGTCCTCCGGCGTTTCATGGGCCGAGCCTTTCGCCGGCCAGTGACTGATGCCGAGGTGGAATCCAGTCTGCAGACCTTTGACCTGGTTGTCGAACACGGTGACAGTCCTCGGGAGGCTCTGGCCACGGCGCTGCAGGGAGTTCTGGTCTCGCCCCACTTTCTGTATCGTCTGGAACATCCGGGTACCGCAGTTGCCGGGCAGCCCTTCGTGCGCGTCAGTGACTATGAACTCGCTTCTCGCCTGTCCTTCTTCCTGTGGAGCAGTCTGCCGGATGAAGAGCTGCTGCACCTGGCTTCCCGGAATCGGCTGCGTGAGGCCGCAGTGCTCGAATCCCAGGTGCAGCGTATGCTGCGGGACCAGAAATCCCTCGCACTTGTCCGGAATTTTGCCGCCCAGTGGCTGCAGTTTCGCAATCTGGAACTCGCACAGCCGGACGTCGTCCGCTTCCCGGAGTTCGAAGAAAGCCTGCGAAGATCCATGCTCGGCGAGACAGAGCATTTTCTCGAACATCTGATCCGCGCCGACCGCAGCGTGCTCGACATCCTGGACGCCGACTACACATTTGTGGATGAACGACTGGCCCGATTCTACGGCATTTCGGGAATCCGCGGTCCGGAATTTCGCATGGTGACGGTCAGCGGCCTGCCACGCGGTGGCGGAGTGCTGGCTCATGCCGGCATCCTCACGATCTCCTCATATGCGACTCGCACCTCTCCCGTCCTGCGCGGCCGCTGGATCCTCCAGAATCTGTTGAACGCCCCCCCACCTCCACCTCCGCCTTCCGTGCCCGCACTGGTCACATCCGAAACAGACCCGTCGGTCTCTCTGCGTCAGGAAATGGAGAGACACCGACAGGATGCTGCCTGTGCCACGTGTCATGCGCGGATGGATCCGCTGGGCTTCGGCCTCGAAAATTTCAATGCGATTGGCGCCTGGCGCGAAGCCGATGGACAGCTGGCGGTGGATGCGTCGGGCGTCCTGCCCGGCGGACGCTCATTCAGCGGACCGCAGGAACTGAAGGAGATCCTGCAGGAAGAACACGCAGCATTTGTGGCGGGCATGACGCAGAAACTGCTGATCTATGCTCTGGGACGGGGACTCGAACCGTACGACCGTCCCGCACTTCGGGCCATCACCGGAGCCATGCCGTCTGCCGACTTTCGGTTTTCTGAACTGGTCCTGGGAATCGTCCGCAGCCTTCCGTTTCAGATGCACCATCCAGCCGATTCGAATGGGCCGCCGATCCCGCCCGCGGAGACTGATCCATGAACTATGTCACGCGCCGGCAACTTTCACGCCGAACTCTGCTGCGGGGCTGCGGCACTGCCATCTCACTGCCCTGGCTCGATGCCATGCTCCCCGCATTTGCCGGGAATGACACGAGCGTTCCACCGGCACGCCTTGCTGTCGTCTACGTTCCGAACGGCGTTGTGATGGAAGAATGGAGTCCTGACGGAGTGGGCACTGAGTTTTCCTGCGGCCGGATTCTGCAGCCCCTGGAAGGGTTCCGGAACGACCTGACCATCATCTCCGGCCTCGTCAATAACGCCCCCAGCCTGGTCCGGGGCGGCGGACACGCCAAGGCCTCCGGCAGCTTTCTGTCCGGTGCGCCTCCGAAATTCACGGCCGGGGCCGATGTTCACGCCGGCGTGACTTTCGATCAGATTGCTGCGGCCAGATGGGCCGCAGAAACACCGGTCGCATCACTCCAGCTCGGCTGTGAAGATTCCCGCATGGCAGGCGACTGCGATTCGGGATCCAGTTGCGCCTACACCAACAGCCTGTCCTGGAAGGATGCTGAGACACCCCTGATGGTGGAAGTGAATCCCAGGTCTGTTTTCGAGCAGTTGTTCGGCAGTTCTGATCCCGCACTGTCACCCGCGGATCGGGCGAAACGACGCCTGTACCGCCGCAGTATCCTGGATGCCACGCAGGATCAGGCGCGATCACTCGCCGGGACTCTGGGCTCCGCGGATCGCCGACGTCTGGATCAGTACCTGACTGCCATCCGGGAAGTCGAACAGCGGATCGATACCGCGGAACAGGACAACCAGGTGCCACCCATGGACAAACCAGCCGGTATTCCGCTGGCATTTCGCGATTATGTGAAACTGATGTTTGACCTTCAGGTCGTGGCGTTCCAGTCCGATCTGTCCCGCGTTTCCACCACGATGCTGGGACGCGAAGGCAGTGTTCGCACCTACCCGGAAATCAATGTCCCGGATCCGCACCATCCGCTGACACATCATCGCGGACATCCGGACTTCATCGAAAAAGTGACTCGCATCAACTGCTATCATACCGAGCTGTTTTCATATTTCCTGCAGCAGCTGCAGTCGACACCGGACGGCCCGGGGAGCCTGCTGGATCACTCCCTCATTCTCTACGGCAGCGCCCTCAGTGACGGAAATAGTCATTCGAGTGTCAATCTGCCCCTGCTGATCGCCGGAAAGGCCGGTGGCGTGCGCGGTGGCCGTCACCTCATAGTCGAACCGCAGCCCGTCGCCAACCTGTTTGTCGAACTGCTGAATCGCGTCGGTCTGGCCACGGACAACTTCGGCGACAGTACCGGCCGCCTCAACGTCAGTCCGTCCTGACCGGCGGACACCACGGCGTGCACGGCTCAGCCATCCATGGCCGCAGCTTCGGTACGTCCGCCGGGTCGGCATCTGCGCCGCGTCGGCACCAGCGGGAGAATCCGCCATCTGTCGTGCCATGGTGCATCCGAGCAGGATTTCTCACCCGGGCTCCGAATGCAAACCCCCGCCGCGGCTGGCCCCGCTGCGGCGGGTCCAGCCGCGGCCTTTCCGACGCCACAGCATCCGGCGAGATTCCGGAAACTTTTCAGGCAACCCGGGAGCTGACTGACCGAGAATGATTAAGGACCGGCCAAAAAATCAGTTGAACAAATTGTCTGGTCAGGGAAGCGCAGCGTCCCTGAACAGAATCACGCTGGTGTGTGACAGCGGCTGGACCTGAATGTTTCGTTGTGACCGTAAAATTGCGGCATGAAATCATCGGCCAGCTGATGAACTGATCGAGCGAATCCGAATTCGAGGCGCAGGATTCATGCGGCCGAAGTTTTCATGCGTTTGTTCAACTTATTTTTTGGCCGGGGTTCTCAGCGTATCTCGGCCCGGATGTCGCCTGAGAGGCCGTTTCGACGTCGAGTGTCCTGTCTGCGGGATCTGCCGATGGCAGGCCGACAGCATTCAAGGGAAGGAGCACGGAAATGACGATTCAGCGGACAGTCCAGATGACGCCTGATTTCGACTCGGAACTTGGGAATTCGGCAGACGCAGATAATGCGACGACGTTAACAGTGATCCTGCGAATTGCCTTCCGCGCGGCCGAACCGATGGGCGGCAGCGAGACCCGACCGACGTCGTGCCGGATTCAGACGGCGACCCGCCGAGTGTCAATCGGTTCGGACTGGGCCGAGGACCTGAATGGGCGAGTCTTCCGAATCATCAGCTGGCCCTCCGGAGCACTGACGGCGTTTGCGGCCCAGTTCAGAAGCCAGGTCGAAACCGTCTGGAACAATCGGTTCTTCCTGAAGTTCCCGAATCAGGATGATCAGGCGCAGGCCATGAATCAGGCGGATTTCGAATCGCTTCAGGCTCCCGCCCTGATTGGCAGGAAAACTCCGTTCCTGCGCTGTCAGCTCAGAATCGATGCCGTGGCTGAGGCGGAACGCCACCATGCACTGATGCACGTGATTAACCTCGCACCGGGTCAGAGCTGCAAGTTCCAGTCATTCGTGGCTCAGCGCCCTGGTCAGGCGGATATCGGATTTCTGACAAATCGGGACAGCGCACAGACCAGCGCGCACGAGACCGGCCACATGCTGGGACTGGAGCACGTAAACCACACTGCTCCGGCGTGTCATGGCAATTCCAATGCGGACATCTGCTACGGCGAAACGCCCCTGCAGCGGCGCGATCTGATGGGCGACGGCACGGCAGTCCACGGGGCGCATGCCCGGCGGTGGCTGGAAGCAGTCGCTCTGCACACAGGTCATGCGAGCGGCTGGATCGCGACTCACATCGAACCTCCTCTCGAGGAACTTCTGGAGGCAGCCGTTCGGCGTCCCTGATACGGAGCGGCAATGCCCGCACGCACAGCCGGTGTTTCCTGACTCCTCGGGGACAGGACCGGGACAGAGTGCCTTGCGCTGTTCACCCGAAAGGCCAGGAAAGTCCCATCCAGAATCCCGAGTTTCGAAGGAAACCGGCAATTCCCCCTGACCGGAACGCTGGATGGCGAAGCCGGAACCCGTGATGTCGGAGGCTGAAAGAACGAAAATCGCCTGCGGCATGGTGAGATCCGGCTTGAGTTTCTCCGAAATGATTGTCAGGATGTGGGTTGGTGGCCGGTTTCCGCAGGGCAGACACAGCCCGGTCCACCTCCGGCCATCGGTCCCGGGAATGCCAGTCCGGGTTGCGACTGACGGCGATTTTATGAACGTGAGCCGGTTCTCTGCGCGGCTGCTCGGGCCACAGCGAATTCGAATCACCTGGCAGAAAGGCGAAAGATTCCGGGAATGGCGAAAGAAGAAGCAATTCAGGTTGAGGGAAATGTGATCGAAGCTCTCGCGAACACTCAGTTTCGCGTTGAGCTGGAAAACGGTCACCAGGTTATGGCGCATGTTGCCGGCAAGATGCGGAAACACTTCATTCGAATCGTCCCCGGAGACAGGGTTGTGGTGGAAGTCTCACCGTATGACCTCAAACGCGGGCGAATCGTGTATCGGGAACGGTGACACTCCTGGATTTCAGCTCAGGTGCTTCGAAAATTCATGGCGTCCGAACGTGCCAGCCTTCCTGCAGTTCAGCTGTTCACGGATGGGGCCTGCAGT
>SYLK01000397.1 GCA_005809115.1 Planctomyces sp.
CTCAGCACGGAGACGTACTACCGGACGGTCTTCGAACTGGCAGAGTCTCTGCTGACGAGCGGCTTCCGAAGTCTGTTTATCGTGAACGGTCATGGCGGGAACAATGAACTGCTGCAGCTGGTGGCGCGCGATCTGGCGCTCAAACACCCCTGCAGTGCCGCGGCTGCTTCGTACTGGACCGTGGCGTGGGATGCTCTGGTTGCCCTGGATGCTCACAAGACCGGCCGGCTGCCGGGACACGCCGGAATCTTCGAATCCTCCCTGATCATGGCCCTGCACCCGGACCTTGTGAAAAGGCCTCTCCCGCATCGGGAAGTCCCGGGGACAACGGATCCGCGGAGCTTTTATCGTCCCTATCGGGCGGAGCACCACGGGTCGTGGCAGGCGATTGACGGTTACAGTGACAGTCCCGATCTGGCAGATCCCGAAAAGGGTCGCCAGTACTGTGCAGCGATCGTCGAAGCACTGGCAACGGCGATGGTTGACTTTCACCGCCAGTCTGCCGCCAGTCGCTGAACTCGCGGCGACCGGCCGCGAGAATTGCGAAATCTCAACGTTCTGAGACAATTCGGCTGCGTCGACCATGAACAAAGTCTGCCTGCTGCTGATCTGCTTGTTGTTCCCCTTTAATGCCCGGACGGCCGCAGCACAGTCCGGCAGTGCGGTGGATCCTGCTGTGACAAAACGACCGCTCACGGTTGATGATTTGTTCCGCTTCCGACAGGTGGGCGCTCCGCGGGTGAGTCCCGATGGAACGTCTGCGGTGTATGCGGTCAAGGAGATCACCGACCCGGCGCAGAACAAGTCCATTTCGCGACTCTGGATCGCGCCCACGGACGGTTCCGCAGCGCCCCGATTGCTCACAAACTCCACCGTCCGGGACGCTGAACCGCAGTGGTCACCGGACGGAAACTGGATACTGTTTGAATCGAACCGATCGGGCAGTGGCCAGCTGTGGGTGATCAGCCCGACGGGCGGTGAAGCGACGCAGCTGACCACGATCAGCACCGAGGCATCCCACGGCTGCTGGTCACCGGACGGGAAGCGAATCGCATTCGTCTCAGCGGTCTGTCCGGAGTTCTCCGAGAGGCCATTCCGTGAGAGCGACGCAGAAAACCGGAAGAAGACGCTTGCGATTGCCGATTCGCCGGTGAAAGCTCGGGTCTTCAGGCGACTGTTCTATCGGCACTGGGACAGTTATGTGGAAGACCGGCGGCAGCACCTGTTCGTGGCGGAGGTCACAGCGGACAGCCGGGGTGGTCTGACGGTCGGCGAGCCCCGCGATGTGACGCCCGGGGATCGGGACGCGTTTCCCACGTCTTCAACGTTTTCTGCCTCGGTGGATTTCTGCTTCAGCCCCGACAGTTCGCACCTGATTTTCACCGCGGTTCCTGCGGTGGACGAGGCGTGGAGTACCAATTTTGATCTGTGTCGCGTCCCGGTTACGGGCGGAAACACCGAGTGGTCGACACTGACCACGGAAAACCCTGCGGCGGATGGCCTGCCGGTGTTTTCACCGAATGGCCGACAGATGGCGTATCGCAGCCAGCGGCGTCCCGGGTGTGAGGCCGACAAATGGGAAATCATGCTCGTCAGCTGCACGAGTGACGGCCGTTTCGCAGAGCCACCCGTCTCGCTGACGGCTCAGCTGGATCTGTCGTTCGATGAGATTGTCTGGGCCGACGACCAGCAGCTGCTGGTGACTGCCGAATCGCAGGCGGCAAAACCGCTGTTTCGGCTTGACGTCGGGCGACCGAACAGCGTCACTCCGATTCATGCCGTGGGCACCATCACGAATCTGAGCATCTCCCGGGACGGTCAGGTGCTGCTCAGCAATTTTGCGCGACTGACAAAGCCGCCAGACGTAATTTGTCTGTACACACGGGATGCCGAGACGGCAGGTGGGGCCGTCCCGCTGGTCCGGAACCTGTCGCTGGCCAACGAATTGCTGCTGAAGGAACTCCTGCTGCCGGAGGCCGAAAGCGTGATCGTGGCCGGAGCGGATCAGGATCCGATGCAGATGTGGATTCTGAAACCTCCGGGATTCGACCCGCAGCAGAAATGGCCACTCGGCTTTCTGGTCCATGGCGGGCCACAGGGGGCATGGTCCGACAACTGGAGTTTTCGGTGGAATCCGCAGGTCTGGGCGGCGCAGGGCTACGTGATCGCGGCCCCCAATCCCAGAGGCAGCGCGGGCTTTGGTCAGCGATATACCGATCAGATCAGCGGTGACTGGGGAGGCCGCTGTCACACCGATCTGATGCTGGGCCTGAACTGGCTGGAACAGCAGCCGTACGTCGATACCGCGCGGATGTTTGGCGCAGGAGCCTCATTCGGTGGTTACATGATGAACTGGTTTCAGGGGAATACCACAAAGTTCCGGACGCTTGTGACACACTGCGGCGTGTACAACTTCGACAGCATGTACGCCACGACCGAAGAACTCTGGTTCGATGAGCATGAACACGGCGGGCCTCCGTGGGGCCCGGACCGGTCATCCTACGAGCGCCATTCACCGCATCGGCTGGCCGCAAATTTTCGCACACCCATGCTCGTCATCCACAATGATCTGGACTTTCGAGTCCCCGTCAGTGAAGGGCACCAGCTGTTTACAACACTGCAGCGACTGCGGATCCCGAGCCGATTCATCAACTTTCCGGACGAAGGTCACTGGGTACTGAAACCCGCGAACAGCCGGTACTGGCATAACGAGATCTTTGCATGGCTGAAGGAATATTGCCCGCCGGGCGCCCGATGATTCCTGTCGAGGCAGCGGATCCGCGGAATTCGAACCGAACTCGCTGCGGCGTCCTGCCCTCTTGTTCGTCCTCTTCCTGTGCTTTCTGTTTCCTCTGCTTTCTGTCTGAGATAACCGACTATGCCCCGTGACAAGGATCTGGAACTGCTGCATCAGTACACGCAGAGTGAAAGTCTGATTCGCCACATGTTCTCGGTCGAGGCAGCCATGCGTGCCAGTGCGCGTCGGTTTGGTGGCGATGAGGACAAATGGGGTACGGTGGGGCTGCTGCACGACTTCGACTACGAGCGCTGGCCGGACCCGACGGACCATCCGCTGAAGGGGGCAGAGATCCTGCGCGAACATGGTTATCCGGACGATGTGATTTATGCCATCAAGTCGCATGCCGATTACCTGCCCGACTGTCCGCGCGTGTCGCTGCTGGACAAGGCGCTGTATGCCTGCGACGAGCTGTGCGGATTCATTACGGCCTGCGCCCTGGTACGTCCGGGCCGCCTCGACGGACTGACACCCCGGAGTGTCAGGAAGAAGATGAAGCAGCCGTCGTTTGCGGCCACCGTTCACAGAGAAGACATCATCCGCGGAGCAGCCGACCTGGGCGTCGACCTGGACGAACACATCGCGTTTGTGGTTGATGCCCTGCAGCCCATCGCCGACGTCCTGGGACTGATCCCGGACCCCGGGGCCGGGGCGGCCGAATGAATGCCGGAAGGATTTCCGGCAACGGACGGAGTTGCAGAGCGGCGTGAAAATTCACCCATTTCGGGAGGAACGCCGGCGAGAGGCTGCCCGGCAGATTCGTCAATCGACATATTGTGCAAACGCGATCATTTGAACGGAGCGATTCCCGAGGGCAGTCCAACGCGCATGAAAAACCTGGCGAACGCTTGTGAAAAATGCTCCAGAAAAGGGGACTCCAGCCGCCATCGATTTCCCAGCTGCCACGCGTGCTGCCGGAGATAATCAACTGGCAGGCTCACAATGTGCCCAAAGTCCACGACCAGCGATTCGCGGTTGTTTTGCGGGCTGTCCGGAGACGCCAACAGATGCAGTCCCTCCATTCTTCCTTTTCGCACATTCTCCCAGGAACCTTTCCTGGCGAAGCTTTCGTTGACTGCTTCGAATTCATCGAGTTTATAAATCGGGCACATGGCGACGTTGGAGGCCCTGGAGGGCTTGTCGTTTTCCAGATCGCACGACTGTGTGACAACGATCAGTCGCGCACGTTCCAGGAATTCTTCAATGGCCCCGTCGTCACTGTTACCGGTGAACACCGGAAGCAGACAGTCGGGAAGGAGATCGCCCTGGGCCAGCTGTGAGCCAGACACTTGTAACCACCAGGCCTCACTCATTCGTTTCCTCGTCGAAATCGCATTCAATCTGTCGAGGCCTGATGTCGCGAATCCCGACGTACCGGACGCTCCGCGTGCCCACGCGCTCGAAGGGGGGATGACGGTAGCGACACTGTTGGTCGAGCAGGTCGGAAGGAACGGTCAGAGGAGCGGCCAGCGACTGCTGCCGCCAATGCTGACTGACCTGTTCAATCTGCGCTCGCACCTGCCGACCCTCAGGACCCTGAGATATGGCGGCTTCCTCGACATCACATAGGGAACGGACTTCGACGGTCTGTGGCGGTAACGCAGTGGTCAGAACGGGCATGATGAAAATAATCTCCTGGCAGTATCAGTGATGCAGGCCTCGAAAATTGCATTCTTCTCCACGTGCAGCGATTCAAAGCACGTCCAGATGTCCTCTTCGTGCTGCGGCAGTTCCTGCGAACGGAACAGATCGATATCGAGAACCACCGAAACGACATGTTTCCGTGCGGGAGGCACGATCGTCTGGTTCATCAGGCAGTGTCCCGAAACATCCGGGCAGGCAAAACGCAATTGCATGAAATAGCCGTCCAATTGTTGAGGCAACTCAGGCGCAATTTCCGGTGACGTGCGAAAATACTCCCTGAGATCAACGCTGTCACCTGGAAGATCAATGCGATTGATATACCGTACAGCAATTCGCACTACCGCCTGCGGATTCATTTTGTCGAAATAAACGCCCCACAGACGCCTTGCTTCGGTGCGGAACGATGCCCAGCGTTCGTAGGGCGCCAAGCGGCTGAAGGTGAATCCATTGACGCGAGACTGCACGATCCGCTTTTGATCGCCACTCGTAAATTTCCATCCGATCGGTGATTGTTGCACGGATGCCGAGCCACCACGCGGCCCAACGGCCATCTGCCCGACTGCCTCGAAAATTTCGTCCTGCTGCGGATAATCGATCAGGAAACGGTCTTCGCTCAATTTCAGCAGCGCATGATCAGCCCCTTCCGCGGGCATTACTCGCAGGTCAATGATCGCCTCGGTGATCGGTGCATTCGGATAGTGCGTCGACATCATCATCTCCCGATCTTATCAGCAACGCGAACTTTCAGCCACAAGATCGCCAGCCGTCCCGTTCTCCGGAGGGCAGTCGTGGCAAGAGTTGGCCTTCGGTTCTTTATTCGCCAGGTTCATAGCCTGTGCCAGTGGGGCTGTATCATCGCATTTCGGTCAGCTGCCTGTCCGCCTCCACCGCCGATCGATCGTCCGGATGACAGACTCAGCCGCTGCTCCGGAGATTCGCACAC
>SYLK01000398.1 GCA_005809115.1 Planctomyces sp.
GAATTTCTGCGGAACAAGAAGCCGGGACAGGTCGACAGTGAAGAGGTTCAGCAGATCAAGGCTCTGATCCGCCGCGGAGAAGCCCGTGCGGGCGCCCGCTGCTGCGGTGTTCCGGCAGACCGCATTCATTTTCTCGACATGCCGTTTTATGAAACCGGACGAGTTCGCAAGAAGCCGCTCAGCAGCGTCGATATTCAGATCCTGTCGGATCTTATGCGCCAACTGCGCCCCCACCAGATCTACGCGGCCGGCGATCTCTCCGATCCGCATGGGACGCATCGCACGTGCCTGAAAGCCATCATTGAGGCCTGTGATTCCTGCCGTCGTGATGACTGGTTTCCGACCTGTGAGGTGTGGCTGTATCGCGGAGCCTGGCAGGAATGGCCTGTCCATCAGATCGAAATGGCCGTTCCGCTCAGTCCCCAGGAAGTCCGCCAGAAACGAAATGCCATATTCAAACATCAGTCCCAGAAGGACCGCGCGTTGTTTCCCGGCCCTGACATGCGGGAATTCTGGCAGCGCGCGGAAGCAAGAAACGCCGATACAGCACGCCGTTATGATCAGCTGGGACTTGCGGAATATGAAGCCATTGAGGGCTTCGTGCGCTGGGACGGAGTCTGGGGACTCGATGACTAGAACCGCCCGACCGCATCGGGCACGGGAGCCCTCCGGACCCGCAGAACCCCCCCGACAACTTTCGCAGACCTGACCCTTCCACTCCGGTCAGTGCCTCTGCAACTCGTGCAATCTCTTCGAATTCCACCGCCATGGACGACCAGACAGCATCCCGCCACGCGGATCACGAACCAGCCGGTTCCACGCCGCTGCCTCAGGAACTTCCGCCGGTCACTCCGCCGTCTGCCGGATATATCGTGCAGCTGTTCCTGATTCCGGCGCTGATCGTTGCTGCCGTGGTCGCCGTCTGGGCGCTGTTTGGAAAGCTGGCTGACTCGGAAACCGACTGGAAACAGCTGGTGTCGGAACTGGGGAGCAACAATGAGCACCGCCGCTGGCGCGCGGCCATGGGGCTGGCGCAACTGCTGCAGAACGATCAGATCAGCCCGCCGGAAGGCCAGATCCCGCTGAATGAACAGCCCGTCGTGGTCGAAGGTCTGACGCAGCTGCTGAAGGCTTCACTGAGCTCAGGACAGACCGACGATCAGGAAATCAAACATCAGGAATTCCTCTGCCGCACTCTTGGTACACTGAATGCGGACGAGCAGGTGCTGCCAGTCCTTGTGACGGCGATGTCGGCCGTGCATCCCGTCAGCCAGCCTGACGGTGACTCCCGGCTGGTGGTGAAAAGCGCGCTGATGTCGGTGGCCCTGATCGCCGGCCGTCGATTCGAGCAGGCCACGGGTTACGCTCCAGCGGACGCGAAAACCAGGCTGAACCCGGTCGGGGCGAACCCGTCTGCAGCAGACGAAACAACGGCAGTGCGCGGTCTGGTTCGGAAACCTCTCAGCAGCCCCGTGATCGAAGATCCGTCGCTGCAGAATGCCCTGAAGGCCGCGGCGCAGGACTCAGATCCCGTGGTCCGGCATCTCGCGGCGTTCGCTCTCGCCAGCGTCAGCGGACCGGAATCCATTGAGATTCTGCGGGGCATGCTGTCTGACGGCGACCGGAACGCGCGGGCGAATGCGGCCATCGGGCTGGCGCGTAACGGTTATCCCGAAGCCCTGCCCACGATCGTCGAACTTCTGGACGAGGCCGTCGATCCGATGGACCCGGAGTCCCTCAGCCGGCTTGCTCCTGCAGAACAGCGCAGGGTACGGAGTCACCACGAGGTCGAACAGCCGGTCATCGTGCGGAATTGTCTCCGCGCTGTTTTGGAGCTGTGGCCGGCAGTCGACACGGAAAACCGGTCCCGTCTGCAGGCCACGATCAGGCGACTGGAAGCTGAGCACTTTGCGCCGGACGTAAGAATTCAGGCTGGAGAATTCCTGCGGCAGATGGAACAGGGAACACCGTCAGATCCCTGACCCACAACACTGCCTGACCCGCCGGATATCAGGAGTGGGCAGAGATTCTGCTGTCGCCTGTCTCGAAATGTGGCTGGAATTATTCCAGACTCCGTCAGCGGCGGCCCGCGATTCGTGCGTGCAGTCAGCGCGATCAGGACGGCCCAGCACCGGGAGCAGGATTCATCCGGATGAGGCACTGACGATGATCTCTCAGACAGTCGAATATGCTCTGCGGGCGGTCGTGACCATCGCGCAGCATGATGGACAGCCCTGCACGGCCAGGCAGATCTCCGCCGCGACCGAGGTACCGGCACCTTACCTCTCCAAGCTGATGCAGGGACTGGTCCGCGGCGGTCTGGTCAGATCTCGCCGAGGCCTGCATGGTGGGTTTGTGCTGACGCGAGACCCGCAGCAGCTGACCCTCTGGGAAGTGGTTGACGCCGTGGAACCTTTTCAGAGGATTCATGCGTGTCCGCTGGGCATCCAGTCCCATGCCGGTACGCTTTGTCCGCTGCATCGCAGCCTCGATAACGTCATGGCCACCGTGGAGAAGCTGTTCCGCGAAATGACGGTCGCCGACATGCTGGGAAAACCTGGCAGTGTCTCGCCGCTGTGTGAAGCCCGGAAACTGATTTCACTGTCCCCGGGCACCCGACGGGACCCGACGGACAGGACATCCCCGATCCCCTGAACCGGGCGCTCCGTGGATGTTCCCGGGCGAGGATCAGGGCAGTCCCGGCCTGTCATAACGATACCCGACACCATGCACAGTCCGGATCAGCCGTGGTTCTCGCGGGTCTGTCTCAATTCTCTTTCGCAGCTGTGAAATGTGCTGATCCAGCGTGCGACTGCTGGGAAAATAGTTTTCTCCCCAGACAGCGCTGAAGATCGTATTGCGGTCAAGCGCTGCCCCCTGATGCGCATGCAGCAGCTGCAGAATCCGAATGTCGCGGGGACTCAGCTCGATGACCTGTTCACCCCGCCGTGCCCGCAGCTCCGCCGGGCTGACCCGCAGGTCGCCAAACTGAAATTCCGTATCAGCGGGTGCCTCGGGTTGCGCAACCAGACAGCGGCGTGCCACGGCCCGAACCCGGGCGACCACTTCGCGCACGCTGAATGGCTTGACAATGAAGTCATCGGCACCCATCTCAAACCCGACCAACCGGTCGATTTCCTCGGCCTTGGCGCTGATGAAGATGATCGGCACTCGCGGCGATTCTGACCGGATGACGCGGCAGACCTCGTAGCCACTCCGCCCCGGCATCATGATGTCAAGGCACACGAAACAGGGCTGATGTCTGTGGAATTCACGAATCGCCTCAGCGCCGTCCGCGGCGGCGATGACGTCATATCCCTCCGACTGCAGCACTTCCACCAGTCCCTCCCGTGTGAATCGATCATCTTCAGCAATCAGCACTTTCATGTCAGGATGTCTCCCCGGGATCTGCTTCCGGTCGTTTCTCCGGCTCAGCCTCACCTGGTGCGGAGGCGTGAAACTGCCCGGAGTCGGTTGCGCACCGCAGCCGAACTTCGAAGCAGCACCCGCGGGTGCCGTCGAGCAGCACGACGTCGCCACCGTGCAGCCGAGCCAGCTCGCGGGCAATCGACAGCCCGATCCCGGTACCGGCCGCGTAACTCACATCTCGCGAGAGACGGGAGAAAGGTCGAAAAATCTCGTCCCGCCGCCCCCGTTCCACTCCCGGACCGGCATCCTGCACCTGCACCAGCAGCATCTCACCGGTCAGCCGACTCGTGATCAGCAGCAGTCGACCACTGCTCGCGTATTTCTCGACATTGCTGATCAGATTTCCCAGAATCTGCTCGAGGAAATCCGGATCCAGCTGAACGGGCCGATTCGCGTCCGCGTCGATCCGGACATCGATCTGCAGCTCGGACAGGGCAGGCCGGAAACGATTGACGATCCGTTCGATCAGCTCATCCGGGATCTGAGGCTGCGGGTGCGGCTGCAGCGTTCGGCGGGTCTGCCGCGCGAACGTGAGCACGTTGCTGATCAGACGACTCAGCCTCTGTCCTTCCGACAGGATCACTTCCAGCCTCTGCCTCGGCCGATCCGCTTCCGAGGGGCTGATGTGATCCAGGTCGGTGCTCAGCAGCTCCGCATACATGCGGATATTCGTCAGTGGTGTCTTCAGCTCGTGCGACACCTGATTCACGAAACTCAGTTGCTGGGCCGCTTCTCGCATGTCGCGCGCATAGTCCCGGAACAGCACGGCCGTCAGGCCGGCAGTCGCCACAGCCGCCGCCAGCAGACCGCTGGTGAGACTCAGATACAGGCTTCCCCGCGTCCCCGCGGCCGGCTGTCCCGCGGGGACGAGACACTGCAGTCTCCATGCTCCCAGCGGATCTGCCACGGGAACTTCACAAAACGGCACTGCGTCTTCTTCGGGATGCGAAAGTCGTCCCCACTGGTACACCGTATCAGCTGCCGCGCCTTCAATTCGGATCTGGTACTCAAATGACTCGTCGCCGGCGGGGAACGATGACACTCCTTCGGTTTCCGGCAGTTCACCGATCAGATCTGCAATCCAGCGTGAACGTTCCAGTGCCGCACCAACGATCTGGCCCGTCGGACGTCGCTGCCAGTAGATCAGGTTGAGTCCACGATCCCAGTACCAGACGAACCAGCCGAACGTGTGCAACTTTGCGGGAAGCTCCCGTGACGGCATCGTGGGAGCGTTCGCCACAGCCGCTGCGGATGTCGACGAACTCTCCTGAGCAGTCTCGGCCGGGGACTCGGCCAGCGCAACCGCACTGGCCAGGTCTCGATTCGCAAACATTCCGGCGGCGCGTCTGAGGAAGCCCTGTTCGGTCCCGTTCAGCGGCTGAGACGGATCAGGATACTGCAGCACTCCTTCGGACGTCAGGACGAACAACTGCAGCAGACGAGGATCACGCCGCGTCCGCTGTCGGAGCAGATCGGGGTCAAATTCGTCGATCGCGGTCAGCCGCTGCAGGTCGCGTCCCACGTCCGCAAAGTGACGCGCGATCCCTCGATTGATTTCAGCCAGCCGCTGTTCCATCAGACTGCGGAACTGCTGCCGGACCACAATCTGCTCATGGCGTGCCAGACGCACGGCTGCCACGGTCAGCAGGACCAGTGGCAGCACCGCGATCGCTGTGATCAGCACTCGTGTTCGAGTCTTCATATTCCGGATTCTGTCAGGGGACGTTCAGCTTCTGCTGCTGATCGACCGAATTCTGCAGAGCCCGGAAGGACTTCCTCGCCGAATTGGCCCGCGCGTCCGTATTGCTTTCCACTCCGTCCAGCCGCCGGAGCTGAGTCTCGTTCAGCTCCGACAGCACGCGCAGCCGAGTGTCACCTGGCAGCAGATCGTCATTCATCTTCAGATAGTCGACATTTTCGCGGAGCGTCTGGCGGCAGAGATCCAGACGCCCCTCGTCGAGATATCTCGTGGCGAGCTTGTTCTGATCGCTGGACACCAGCGCCACGACGTCCGCCATGACCGACTTGTCCAGACTCGCCGCCACTTTCTGATCTGAGTCGCTGAATTCCACGCTCACTGTTCCCGCCAGCTGATCCGTCGCCGCTGTCTTCAGATTCGTATACGAGGCACTGACGGCAGCCAGATCCCTCCGGCCGCCGGACTCGCCTGCCGGGATCTCCAGTTCGATCACCACATGTCGGTGCTGCCGGCTGTAGATCTGTGCCATCCGGGTCACAATCTGCTGACCGTTGATATCGGCATCATTCCCCAGGACTCTCACCGGGCGAATCCCCTCGGGAATCTCAATCTTCAAATCGACTTCCTGGGCCACCACCGACAGCACGTCGTCGAATTCGCGGCGAAAGATGTCAGCCAGTTCCGTTGCCTGCTCGATGAAATGATGGTTACCACCACTCTTCCCCGCCAGCTGCACCATCAGATCCTCATTGTAACCAAGTCCCAGTCCCAGCGTGGAGACACTGATGTTCTCCTTCTGCAGAGACACGGCCAGCGATCCCAGTTCCCCGGGCGAGGACGGTCCGACGTTGGCCAGACCATCGGACAGCAGAATGATCCGATTCACGTGTTCCCGGTCGAGAAACTTTCGCACCTCGGCCGCCCCCTTGCTGACCCCGGCAAACAGCGCCGTATTCCCGCTGGCCTGAATCCCCCTGATCGCCGCCACCACCGCGTCGCGATCCGTGATTCGGGTCGCCGGTACCAGGACACTGACCGTGGAATCATAAGTGATCACCGACACAATGTCCGTGGAACTCAGAAGGGCCAGTGCATCGATCGCCGCCCGGCGAGCCTGTTCGATCTTGTCGCCCTGCATCGACCCGGACTTGTCCAGCACCAGGGCCAGATTCACAGGAGCACGTTTTTTCGTCGCATCCGCCGGCGGTCCTTCCAGACCCACCCGAATCCACGTGGTTTGTTTCATACCCGCTTTCAGCGTCGATCGCAGAGGCGCAATTGTCAGTTTCGCCTGCTCCTGGTCCGCTGCCGCGCCCGCTGCTGCGACCGCGCCCGCGGCTGCGACCGCGGCAAACAGCAGCCCTGTCAGCACTGGTGCATACAAACCCCAGGCGCAGAATATCCAGCCCGAAAATGTCTTCACCGTCGTTTCTCCTTCTGGTTCAGTCCGGGATCGCCGGTTGCATGGAAGACGGAGTTCTCC
>SYLK01000399.1 GCA_005809115.1 Planctomyces sp.
GCCGACGCCGCGGCCGACGCCGCTGCTGTTCGGACGTGCGATGCCGCCGCAGCCACCACGTCCCGCTCTCGAATGCGACCTCCGCGTCCGGTGCCAGTGAGAATCGACAAATCCACTCCGTCCCGCAGCGCTCGCCGACGAGCCCGCGGAGTGACGCATTGCCTGGACGACTGCGCCCGGTCGCCAGAGGCCGTGACATTGCAGGGTCTGGAGACCGCTCGCCGCACATCGTCCTCCGTAATCCGTTCCCCCGGGCCGGTACCCGTCACCGCGGAGAGACGGACCTGCAACTCCCGGGACAGCCGGCGGACGGCAGGGCCAGCCACAACCGCCTCATCCGCCGCATGCGGCTCTGCTGCAGGCTGAGACTTTTCGCGGGCTGCACCCGGTGCCGCTGCAAAATCCACCGCAGCTGCGGCGACGGCACCGGTGCGCAAGCGGGAATATTCGTGGGGCGTTGCGAGCCACGCCAGTACCTGACCGACACGCACGGTGTCACCGGGGCGAGGTCCCTCGGGCGACAGCACCAGAATCCCCTCGTCGAAACTCTCGATTTCCTGCGCCGCCTTGTCACCTTCCAGCACGAACAGCATGTCTCCCCGGCTGACAGACTCGCCGTCCTGTTTCAGCCATTCGGCAAACTTGCCTTCTTCCATCGACCAGCCAAGCCGCGGTACCGTGATTTCTGTAGTCATGGGTCTCTTCACACGAGAGATGCAGTTGCCAGAACGGACGACCGTTCCTCTGGTGTCATCCGCCTGGTTTTTTTGTTCGCGGTTACTCGTCCAGCAGACCTCGGACCGCCTGAAGGATGTCCCGCACGTCCGGTACCACGGCGCCCTCCAGCGTATGGCTGTAGGGAGTCGGTGAAAACGCACCGTTGAGTCGCCGGATCGGCGCATCCAGATCGTCGAAACCCGCGTCGGCCACGGCCGCAGCGATCTCCGCCCCGACACCAAACGGGCCAAACGCCTCGTCCACAATCAGCAGCCGGCCGGTCTTCGCCACCGAGCGAATGACGGATTCCGTATCCAGTGGTGAAATCGTGCGAGGGTCGATCAGCTCCACGGAAACGCCGTCTGCGGCCAACTGCTCAGCTGCCAGGAGCGAACGTCTGACCATATGCGCTATCGCGACGATCGTCACATCGGTGCCTTCCCGCACGATCCGTGCCCGACCAAATTCGATCTCGTAATCCTCCTCAGGCACGAATTCCTTCATCGTCAGCAGTTCACGATGCTCCAGAAACACAACCGGATCGTCGCACCGCAGCGCGTGCGTCAGCAGGCCCCTGGCGTCGGCAGGCGAGGCCGGAACAACCACCCGCAGTCCCGGAAAATGACCGTACATCGGATAGTAGTTACCGGAATGATGCGTCGCGGCAGAGTGGCCGATCCCGATACACCCGCGAAGCAGCACCGGCATGCGAATCCGGCCACTTGACATGTACTGAATCTTGGCAATCTGATTCACGATTTCGCCCACCGCATCCAGCACGAAGTCGGCGAACATGAAATCCACCACCGGTCGCGTTCCGGTCATGGCGGCACCGCCCGCCAGACCCACGAAGCCACGCTCAGCAATCGGTGTGTCACACAGTCGCACACCGCCGAATCTGTCGTACAGACCCTCCGTCGTCCGAAAATTGCCCCCGCGTTTTCCAATTCCTTCACCCAGCACGAAAATTCCGGGATTACGCTCCATTTCGAAGGCCAGCGCTTCCCACGTGGCCTTCATCCACGTGATCTCGCGGCTGCCCCCGCGTGCTGCAGCCTGATTCTCCCGGTGTGCCGGCACAGCCATGCCCCGCATCGCACCTTCCGGCAGCGTCTCAACGGCACCGGCCGGCGCCGCACCGGCCGGCGTCGCACGCGCCAGCCGGCGGGGTGTGGCGTAAACGTGAGTCGTGGCGGTCGTCGCATCAGGCCAGTCACTGCTTTCCGCAAACTGTCGCGCTTCGGCGATCATCGCGGAAACTTCACTGTCAATGGCGTTCAGCTCCGTTTCCGTCACGGCGCGATCAGCGAGCGCCCGATGTCGCAACGCGGCAATCGGACATCGCAGCTTCCACTGCTCGACCTCTTCCTTCGTCCGATACGTGAAGTCTCCCATCCCCTCGGCATGCGCCCGCGTGCGGTAAGTCCGACATTCAATCAGCGTGGGACCTTCACCGCCCTTCGCTCGCCGAACCGCCTCCCGCGCCGCTTCCCAGACGGCCATCACGTCGTTGCCGTCCACTGTCACGCCCGGCATCCCATAGACGGCCCCGCGCGATCCCACCTGGGGACTTCCGGCAGAATAAGCGAACGGAACCTCCGTCGCGAACTGATTGTTTTCACAGATAAACAACACTGGCAGCTTCCAGATGCCAGCCAGATTCAGCCCCTCATGAAACGCGCCGTTGTTGACCGCTCCGTCTCCAAAGAAGGCCACACCCACATGGTCGGCCTGCAGCAGCCGAAAGCTGTAGCCTGCCCCCGCCGCCTGCAGAATGCACGGCCCCACGATGCCGCTCGTCCCCATCATCCCGATTTCCGGTGAAAACAGGTGCATGCTGCCGCCACGGCCGCGCGAACATCCCGTCGCACGACCAAACAGCTCTGCCATCAACTCCCGCGGCGGCATTCCCTTCGCCAGCGCATGACCAGGCCCCCGACGCGTGCTGAACACCACATCGCTCGGAGTCAGATGAGAACAGACGGCCGCGGCAATCGCCTCCTGACCCACATAGGTGTGACAGGCTCCGGGCACAAGGCCCCGCTGATGACACCGCGCCAGTTCCTCCTCACACTGACGAATGATGACCATCGTGCGATACAGAGTTCGAATCAGTTCCGGTTTCATGAATCCTGTGCCGTCTGCAGAGTTTTCGATTGTGAGACC
>SYLK01000400.1 GCA_005809115.1 Planctomyces sp.
CACTGACCACTGACCACTGACCACTGACCACTGACCACTGAGATGCAGAGCGCACCGATGTCGCGAGCGAAACGGATGAATCTGGCAGCGGGACTGATCGGGTGTCTCTCGGGCGGTGCAATCGGGGTGATGGCGTTTTTTATGCTCGCGCAACAGGGCCTGTATGCGCTCGCCCTGCCGGGTGCTCTGGCAGGACTGGGTGCCGGCTGGGTTTCCGGCATACAGTCAAAGCTTCTGGGGGTCATCGCGGGTTGTTTTGCGCTGGTTCTCGGAATACTGCTGGAGTGGAAGTTCGCACCATTCGTCGCTGACGGGAGTCTGCAGTACTTCGTAACTCATCTGAGCAGTCTCAGGCCGGCCACGATCGGCATGATCGTGATGGGCGCGGTGTTTGGCGTCTGGTTTGGTCGGGGTCGCGGGAAACCTCGCCGCATTTCGCAGTAGAGCTTAATTGGACAGCGCCACTTCGTGGCGTGAATCGGCTGTAACGCCTGATCCAAGAATTGTTTACGTAAATTGATGTCCCTTCTCTCCCGAGGGGAGAGAAGGCGCCCGCAGGGCGATGAGGGGGGATCGTTCGCGTCTGTCGCGTGGAAAATCGCTACCACAATTGCCCCCTCACCCTAACCCTCTCCCCCGAGTACAGGGGAGAGGGGACTCAAAGTGGCGCTGTCGAACTAAGAACCCCTGACAAAACCTGCGTGAGCCGCGACGTTTGTGGTGACGTTTGAGGCAAGGAGCGAGGAGAAGACGGGACATCCCGTCGCCGACGAGCGACGCGGCCTGAGACGTCACCACGAACGTCCCGCAGGGTTGCTGCGTCCGCCGATTCCGTGTCCAATACCGTAGAGGTCTCAGGCGGATCTCGATCAGAGAAACAGGAAAGAGGCCTTCGGGACCAGTTGTCATTCCAGTGGCGCCGCATGCCCTGCGGCCCCGGGGCGGTCACGGCTCACGACAGAAACCCTCGCACGGAGTCCTTATGCGTGTGTCCTCTCAGGATGTTTTGATGCGTCCGGCTGAACGTGTCGGCGGGGTGTCGCGCCACTGGCTGATTCGCTGTTGTCTCGCGGCCCTGGCGGCAGTCAGTCCGGGAATTGGCGGTGTCTGGATTCAGGCGGCCGTCCCGTCCGGGGTGCCGGCAGAAGCGGCGGCAGAATCGCCACCGGGACAGCCGGACGACATCCCGCTGAAATGGCTCCGGCGTGAGGCTCCTGACGCGAACGGGAATGCCTGGTACCGATTCACATTTCAACACGGGGAAGCTGGTTCCCGATCGATTCTGACCCTGGCGGCGCAGGGCCGCTGTTCGATTTCCGTAAATGGTCAGCGAATTCTGAAGGGTCAGCGACTGGAGGCTGACGACACGGGCGTCACGGCTGTCGGCATTGACATTACCCGGCTGATCCGTGAGGGGCGAAATTCCGTCGCGGTGGAACTGGCTGCGGAGCAGCCTGAGGTGGTGTGTGCGTTTCGCCTGGCGTCACTGGCGGAGAACGGTCAGGTCACGGAGACAGCGGGAGAATGGAAGGCTGCAGCCGCGCTGCCTCCGGCTGGCTGGCAGCGGACGGATTTTAATGACCGTGACTGGTCGACCGCGGAAGCGCTGTCGGAAGCACCGGAAACCGGATTTGCGGTGCGACTGCCGGAGACCGTGGCGGCGTCTGTCGTGCCTGCCCGGGCGGAGCGTGTGCCGTTTTCCTTCGTGGACGGCGATCACGTCGTGCTGCTGGGAGCCACATTTTTCGAACGCGAACAGCAGTTCGGACATCTGGAAGCCTGTCTGTCGGCTGCAGCGGGTGGGAGCCGTGTCACGTTTCGCAATCTGGGCTGGGATGCGGACACCGTATTTGCTGACTCGCGTGGAATTTTCGATTCGCCTGCCCAGGGTTATCTCCGCCTGATCGAGCATGTACGTGCCGAAGAGCCGACGGTGATCATCGTCTGTTATGGCCAGAACGAGGTCCTGAGTGGTGGATGGTCACCGGAGGCATTCACGGGGCAGTACGGTCGGATGCTGGACGACATTGCCACCACCGGGGCCGTGGTACTGCTGATGTCACCGCATGGGCTGCTGCCGGCGGTTCGCCCGGTCCCGTCACCCTCGCGGTATAATCGCCGCCTCGGGGCCGTTACCGACACGATTCGATCGCTGGCGGAGGATCGCGGACTGAGCTTTGTCGATCTCTTCGATCAGTTTGCACACCGCCTGATTCAGGCTGACCAGCTGCTGCATCCTCTGCGTACCAGCCGGGATCTTGTGCCGGATCCGGAGCTGCATCCGGATTTGTGGGCAGCTGCCGCGGCGCGCTGGACGGCCAACGGCATGCATCTGAACGACCGGGGTTACGAGGCGTTGTCACTGATTCTGCGCCAGGATCTGCTGTCGGTTCCGGCAGGGCTCCCTCTGGTCTCCATCGACCCCGAATCGCAGGCAGTCCTGGCAGAGGGAGCGGAGATCAGGCAGATCGAATGGCGTCAGAGAGACGGTGAGCTGGTGCGATTCGACATCCGCGAGCGAGTTCTGTCGTCGCTGAGCATCGGGGTCGAGTTCCCGGACCCTAGTACCGTTCAGTGCCGTGAGGGCAGCGTGCAGACGAGAGACCAGCTGACACCCCTGATCGCCGTGGCCGACGGCGCTGCGGTGCCTGGTTCCTCGTCCCGGCTGCTGATTCCACCCGACAGCCAGTATTCTGAACTGGTACGGACTGTGATCCGCAAGAATGGGTTGTATTTTCATCGCTGGCGTCCACAGAACATCACATACCTGTTTGGGTTCCGGAAGCATGAGCAGGGAAACAACGCTGCAGAGATTGTGCAGTTTGATCCTCTGATTGCCGAACACGAGACCCGGATTCATCAGCTGCAGCAGCCGGGCTGGCGCACCGTCCGACTGATGACCAGCCGTGACCAGCCGTGACCAGCAGGAATGAAATCAGACTTCGGGCGATACGATTCAGAACAGGTCCGTACAAGAGAATGATCCCTGCGATGCGACGAAGACTGTTACAGGCAATGATGATCCTGGTGCTCACGGCGGCCGGGCGGCCGGTCGTGGCGCAGCGGGACCTGACAGACATTCCCGTCCCGGATCCGGAGCTGGAGCGGCAGACCTTTCGACTGCCGGAAGATTTCGAAGTGAATCTGTATGCGGCTGATCCGATGATCGCCAAGCCGATTCAGATGAATTTTGACCCAGACGGGCGCCTGTGGCTGGTCAGTTCTGAGGTCTATCCGCAGATCCGGCCCGGGGCTCCGGCGACAGACCGCGTGCTGGTCCTGGAGGACGTCGATCACGACGGCGTTTCAGATCAGACGCATGTGTTTGCCGAGGGCCTGCTGATCCCGACGGGTATCGCTCAGGGCGATGGCGGTGCCTACGTGGCGAACAGTACGGAGCTGCTGCACCTGGCTGATCCGGACGGTGACCTGCGGGCGGATTCCCGGAAGGTTGTATTGTCCGGATTCGGAACCGAGGATACTCACCACATTCTGCATACGCTGCGCTGGGGCTATGATGGATTTCTGTATCTGAACCAGTCCATCTACATTCACAGTCATCTCGAAACTCCCTGGGGAGTGCGGCGGCTGAATGCCGGGGGCATCTGGCAGTTTCGTCCGGACACGCTCGAGCTGGGTGTGTTTCTGCGCGGGCTGGTCAATTCGTGGGGCCACCATTTCGACCGTTTCGGCCAGTCATTCGCCACCGACGGTGCCGGCGGTGAAGGCATCAACTATGTGATTCCGGGAGCCTTCTATACCACTGCTGCCGATGCGCAGCGCATTCTGCGGGGTCTGAATCCCGGCAGCCCCAAGCACTGCGGACTGGAACTGGTCGAGACGCCGAACCTGCCACCGGACTGGCAGGGCAGTGCCATTACGAATGATTTCCGTGGACATCGCGTGGTGCGGTTTACGCTTGCGGAGGAAGGATCCGGGTATGTTTCACGCGAACAGCAGGAGGTAATCCGGTCAGATCATGTGGCATTTCGGCCGATTGATGTCAAGCAGGGTCCCGATGGCGCCATTTACATTGCGGACTGGTACAACCCGATCATCCAGCACGGTGAGGTGGATTTTCGGGACGAGCGCCGGGACCATACGCATGGACGCATCTGGCGCGTGACCTGGAAGGGGGCGCCGTCGACGTCGTGGCAGCCCAATTCCTCCCGCACCAGTCGACAGCTGCTGGAACTGCTGCGGTCGCATGACGCCTTTCAGCGACAGTCTGCCCGGCAGATTCTGCGCGAGCGGGGAACGGATATCGTGGCTGATCTGCGGCAGTGGCTGTCCGATGTGACTGCTCCTGCAGCAGCCGGTGCAGACGACCATCAGCGGTCGGACGCGGCCGACGACACGATCCGACTGGAAGCGTTGTGGTGCCTCCAGGCTGTGCGCGTCGTGGACGAACCACTGCTGGCACGGCTGCTTGCCAGCAGTGACGGTCGCATTCGTGCCGCGGCTGTGCGCGTCCTGAGTCACTGGAAGCACCAGTTGCCGTCGGCCCGTGAATGGCTGACGCGACTGGCTGAAGACGATCATCCCCGGGTACGGCTGGAAGCCGTTCGAGCACTTTCATTCTCGCCCCTGGATGAATCCGAGCGGCAGACGACTCTGGCTGCCGATGGCCGACTGCTGGTACCTGAGGGCGATGCTCTGCCCGAACCGGGAACAGCGCCGCGGGAGCCTGGCAGGGGGCCAGCCGGCGACACGGAACCAGCC
>SYLK01000401.1 GCA_005809115.1 Planctomyces sp.
ACCGGTCGTGCCAGCCAGTCGGGAGTGAAACACCGGGCCGCTGCCAGGATCGGAACGGTACGACGGCGGACGCGGTTCCAGTGTGATGAATCCCCCGGCATCGAGCGTCAGGAGCATTCGCAGCAGCGCTTTTTCCGCATCATCCTTCTGATCCGAGTCAAGCAGCCGCCGCCGCACCGCCTCGGTCAGCGATGTCACGGTTCCGGACCTGCGGATCAGGAAACTGAGCAGCCGCCACGGGAACCGTCCGCGACTGGCGAGTTTACCTGGAGGGGCATGGCGGAGTGATTCAAACTGCCTTTCCGTCCAGTACTGGAAGCCCTCGCGTCGCCGCGGCATCTTTTTTCGGAGATTCTTTTTCGCCCGGATCAGCATCGGATCACGACTGTCCTCCGGGATCGCGTCGTATTTCTCCTGCCAGCGAAACAGTCGGACATCGTCCTCGTGGGCCACTGCGAAGACGTAACCCCGGGCGTCAAACTGAGGCCGCCCGGCGCGGCCGAACATCTGGTGGGCCGAGCTGGCATCAATCAGCTTCATGCGTCCCGGCGGTCCCTTGAGCAGTGAAGTCATCACGACGGAGCGTGCGGGGAGATTGATTCCGGCCGCCAGCGTCTCGGTACAGACACACACCGACAGCAGTTTTTTCTGAAACAGCCGTTCGACGATGCGACGGTATTTCGGCAGCAGTCCGGCATGATGCAGCCCCACACCGCGAATCAGAATCTGTTTCAGTTTTCCGCCGGCACCAATCGACCAGTCAATCGACTCCAGCTCAGCCTGCAGCAGTTTCTGCTGACCGTCCGCCAGCAGGCGTTTCCCCCGCAACTGTTCAGCCACAGCCCAGCACTCGCTGCGATTGAAGCAGAAGACCAGAGCCGGCGTATACCGTGCCGCTTCGTCACCCTGAGCCATGATCTCGAGCTGGTCAGACAGCAGTTCATCGTTGATCCAGCGGAAATCCAGGGGCACACGGCGTTCGTCACTCTGCAGCAGTCGCAGCCGCCGCCCGTGCTGCCGACTCAGCCACATCACGAACTCCGGCGCATTGCCGACGGTGGCACTGATCAGCAGCACCCGCACGGACTTTGGCAGAATCCCCAGCGACAGTTCCCACACGATTCCACGTTCGACGTCGTTGAAACTGTGAAACTCATCCATCACGACGGACGACACGTCCGCAAACGAAAATTCCTCAGGTGCCAGAAGTCGATTCAGCAGAATCTCGGCGACGACCACCAGAATGCGGGCACCCGGGTTCACTCGCCGATTGCCAGTGATCAGCCCGACATCTTCGGCCCGGAATCCCCACCGCACCGCCGCGTCCTGCAGCTCCCGAAACTTCTGTTCGGTCAAAGCGATCAGCGGAGTGGTATAATAGGCCCGCCGATCAGTCAGCAGTGCTTCGAACATCACGGCTTCCGCGATCACGGTCTTGCCACTGCCGGTGGGAGCACACACCAGCAGTCCATCCTCGCTGTCAAACCATGACAGAATGGCCTGCTCCTGGAACACGTACGGTGTCCACTGCAGCGCATCCAGGTATCTGAGGGCGATCTCGTCCGGCGTCATTCGTGTCGCTGCCCTTCTGTCTCAGGGATCGTGCGAAGGTCGAATCAGGACTACCTTCGGCAGCAGCTGACGACCACAGGCCGACAGCTCTGCCAGCCCCAGCAGCGCCCCGGTCTCTTCATCCCTCAGCGCAACTCGCGCTGAACCCCCGCGAGCCACCGCCGCATCCCCGGTGACCGGCTGAATCAGCCCCGATTGCCCGATGCCACCGGTTTCACTCAGCCCTGCCGCCGCAACAGGCAGACTCTGGCCACGTTCCAGCCGACGACGGTCGTCCCGAGATACCAGAACCTGGGGCAGGCCGGCCGTGATGCAGTTCGATGGCTGCAGGTGCAGTCGGACCGTCTCAGCCGTCAACTGCTCACTGCCGACGGCCTGATCAAGGCTGAACCGCCCGATCCTGGTCCGGATCAGACCACTCATCAGCCCGCCGCAGCCCAGCCGCACGCCAAGGTCCCGGGCAATCGAACGGATGTATGTGCCGGACCCGCAGTCGATCTCCAGATCCACCCGCGGCCAGTCGTACGCCAGCAGCCGGATCTGATCAATCCGGACCTCGCGCGGTTTCAGGTCAGGCGTTTCGCCGCGTCGCGCCAGGTCATATGCCCGCCGACCCGCCACATGCACCGCCGAGAAATCGGGGGGACGCTGCAGCACGGTCCCCTGCATCTCCGCGAGGATCCGCTGCAGGTCTGCTGTCACGGGCGGCACGCCGTTCCCGCTGTGGTCCGTAATCCGTCCGGTGGAATCATCCGTGTCACTCGACTGCCCCAGCCGAAACTCCGCCCGGTAGGTCTTGTCAGCGTCGCTCAGCAGGGAAATCAGCCGCGTCGCCGCACCCACACAGACCAGCAGCACGCCGGAGGCGAGCGGATCCAGCGTACCGGCGTGCCCGCATTTCGCAGGTCGCACCAGCCGCTGCACCACGTTCACGACGTCCCGGGAAGTCACGCCACCCTGCTTGTGGACGTTCAGAACTCCACAGACTTCCGGTTCGCTCATCATTCGCGGCAGACGCTCCCAGTACGATCAGGAACCGGAATCCTGTGAGGCCGCAATCCCGCGATGCTGATGGCGGTGCAGCGCCGCTTCAATGAACGAATGGAACAACGGATGCGCGCGATGC
>SYLK01000402.1 GCA_005809115.1 Planctomyces sp.
CGACGGCATCACTTCGGCCACGAGTGCGACGCCCACGGCAAACTCGCCCCCGACACCCAGGCCGGTCAGGAAACGATAGAACGCGAAATCGTACACGGAAACCGACAGCGCGCTCAGTCCTGTGAACAGGGAATACAACAGAATGGTGATCACCATCGTCCGGGCGCGACCGATTCGATCACCCAGCATCCCGAACACGAGGCCGCCGGTGGCCCAGCCCGCGATGAACACCGACGTCGCAATATCGCCGTAGCGGGCAACCGCCAGCTGCAGCTCCTTCGCGTCCGTAATGTGCTTCAGCAGATCAGCCATCGCCGCAGGGCGCGCCAGAATGAACAGCTGCTGATCCAGACAGTCAAACAGCCAGCCCAAGGCTGCCACAATCAGTACGAACCAGTGGTATCGACTCAGCGTGTGGTACCATTTGCCTGACGGACTGGCGGGCGCTGAACCGGAACCGGGCGAATGGGACATGTCAGCGTGCAAAGGATGGTTCTCCGATGGAGTCTGAGGCTGGGCCTGGCGCCGATCGAACTGGGGACGATCACGCTGCAGTCCACAGTATTACGACTGGAGTCAGGATCGTCCAGGGTCGCGATCAGCGGTGGCGGCGACCAGCGACCGGCACCCGCGGAGGCACCGCCGGCATGGGCGGCAGCCGGTTTTCGGGGCGGTCGCTCACTTCAATCGACGGAACGTGGCTGGTATGATCGCCGCACGTGGATGCCGGATGTCGCAGATCGTTCGATGGATCGCCGAGTTCCGGGTGTCCTTCACCGAGACGTTAGTGTTCGCACGGCTCGAATGGCCGTCAGAATTCAGGGAGCACGACTATGGCGACGATCACAGAACCACGCACGACACTGGCTGCGGAGGTTTCCGCGTTTCTGAAGAAACCGCTGCACAAGGCCTTTGTCGGCGGACGCTGGGTGGAGGCAGCAGATGGTGCGACCTTTGACGTGGTGGATCCCGGCTCGGGCGAAAAGCTGGCGACGGTGGCCAGCCTGAAAAAAAACGACGTGGACAAGGCTGTGGATGCTGCGGTGGAGGCGTTTCACCAGAGCGGATGGGCGAAACTGCGAGTCAATGAGCGATCCGCCGTTCTGCATCGGATCGCCGATGCAGTCGAAAAGCGCCGCTCGATCTTCGCTCAGATTGAATCCCTCGACTGTGGCAAGGTTTATCCGCAGGCTGAGTCCGATATCCAGAATTTCATCGACACCTTCCGGTACTTCGCCGACCTGGCTCAGGCGGTGAATTACCGCAATGTGATCGCGGTCAAGCATCACGAAGCGTGGGTGGCGCGACATCCCTGGGGTGCCTGCGGTTTCATCATTCCCTGGAATTTTCCGTTTCTGCTGGCCGGCTGGGGCCTGGCACCCGCGCTGGCTGCTGGCAACACCTGCGTGCTGAAGCCCGCGGAAGATACTCCGCTGTCCGCGCTCTATCTGTGTCAGATGATTCAGGAACTCGAACTGCTGCCAGCCGGTGTGCTGAATGTCGTGACGGGTCTGGGCGAGACGGCCGGAGCGGCAGTGAGCCAGAATCCGCGATTCCGACGCATGAGCTTTACGGGTTCACCGGAAGTCGGGCGACTGGTGGCTGAGGCCTGCGGCCGAAATCTGATTCCGGTCAAGTGCGAACTTGGCGGGAAAGGCGCCGCCGTCGTATTCAATGACGTTGACGTCGCGGAGACCGCCGAAAAACTTGTCCAGGCCATCACATTCCACAGCGGCCAGGTCTGCTGCGATGCGACGCGCTGGCTGATTCACCGCGACATTTATGATGACTTTGTGGATGAGTGTATCACCCGCATGAAATCCGTGCAGATCGGCTATCCTCTGGACAGCCAGACGCAGATGGGACCGCTGGTGAATGAGAAGCAGCGCAGTCGCGTGCTGGGCTATCTGGAGAAAGGCGTACGGGACGGGGCCAGCCTGATTCTGGAAGGCGGTGCTGCGAAGGTTCCCGGGAAAAACGGGTTCTACGTCAAACCCGCGCTGCTGGCCGGTTCGCTGAACAATGTTGCGGCACGTGAAGAGATCTTCGGCCCGGTGGCCTACCTCGCCCCGTTCAACTCCGAAGAGGAAGGCATCCGGATGGCCAACGATACGGACTATGGTCTCGGCAACAGTGTCTGGTCAGGCGACCTGGCACGTTGTGCGCGTGTGGCGGAATCATTCCAGTCCGGAAACGGCTGGATCAATGCGCACAACGTGATTGTGCATGGAGTGCCCTACGGCGGGATCGGCAAGAGCGGCATGGGAGGCGGCGTTGTCAGCCCGGATACTCTGAACGATTACCTGCGACCGATTTCCGTTGTTCGTCCGCTGTAATCTTTGCCCTGTTTTTCGGCTCGCTCCGGTCTGCGGCGGTTCCCTGCCAGAACCGGGCACGGCGCCGGGGTGAGTTCGGCATGGCTGGTCAGAGCCCGGTGTCCGTCGACACCGGGCTCCTTTTTTCAACTGGCAGACCAGAAAACCCGGGGACGCGGCGGTTGTGGAAATGCCGCCGGGCACCTTATGATCCGCCCGCGGATATCGGCGATGTGACGTTCGGAGGAGACGAAGTCTGATGAAGCGTATTGGGATTCTGACCGCCGGAGGTGATACTCCTGCCCTGAATGCCACGATTTATGGTGCCATCGAACGAGCGAATGCTCTGAAGATCGATGTGTTTGGTTTCCAGCGCGGCTATGCGGGCCTGCTGGATCCTCGAGTTCCCCACGTGCATCTGAATCCGCTGTTCACGACCATCCCGGAACTCGACCCCTGCAAGGGTGGCACGTTGCTGGGATCGTCGCGGACCTATATCGATCAGGAGTCCACCGAGGAACTCCGGTCTGTGCAACGGCACCTGAAGAAACTGAACATCGACGGTCTGATCTGTATTGGCGGGGACGGCACGATCAATGGCATGCAGCCGATCGCGGAGTTTATTCCCTGTGCCCTGGCCCCGAAAACCATCGACAACGACCTGGGTCTGAATTACATCGACGAGCCGAACGAATGGTATCGCACGCCGTGTGATGAGAATCCCGGGTACCGCGAGCAGCACCTGCCGTACCGCGATACAATCCGCCTGGAAGACATCATCAACTATGCGACACCCGGCTATGCCACCGCGGTCTACGTGGTGGCTCAGGCTCTGGAGCGAATTCGCACCACGGCTGAAAGCCATCGGCGAGTGGCCCTGGTGGAAGTCATGGGCCGTCAGTCCGGGTACATCGCCCTCGGCTCGGCTTACGGCCAGCCGGACATCATCCTGATCCCGGAGGTCCCGATCGCCCTGGATCAGCTTGTCGCCAGAGTGCGGCAGATCTACGAACTGCAGCAGCATGTCGTGATCAGTGTGGGTGAAGGTGTCCGACAGGAGGACGGGACAGAACTGGGAGCGGTCGCTCCGACCTATGACCCTGCCGGCAATCTGCGTTACAGCGGTGCCGCGGATTCGCTGCTGAAACTGCTCTCGGATCGCCTGGGTGATGAATTATTCCTGGAGAATCGCAGTTTTGAGCCGGCGTCCTCGGCATTGTTCACCCGCAAGATCGGTCACACACAGCGGGGCGGCCGCCCCATCCTGTTCGACCGTTTTCACGCCTCCCAGCTCGGCGGAAAAGCGGTTGACATCCTGGTATCCGGAGACAACAACGAGGTTGCCACGATTCAGTACGATGCGAAATCCGGATTTTCACTCAGTTCCATCTCAGCCAATAAACTGCGAGATCAGTGGGGGGAAATCCATCCGCGGGAAGTACACCCCGCCATGTACGATGCACGTCGGATGCATCTGTCGGCTTTCGGCATGGAATACCTCAAACCAATTTTTACCAATGCCATCGGCGCCGATGACATGGAGTTCTGCCGCGTGCAGATGTTTGGGCCGGGCAACCTGACGAACCGCTATCAGAGCGTGAATATCGACATCCGCAAACGAATTCGCTACCTCTGAACGAGCAGTCGCTGGTCGCCGCGCTGTCTTTCCTCGCC
>SYLK01000403.1 GCA_005809115.1 Planctomyces sp.
CCGACCGTCCCGGGGTACATGCGGACGACGCGCACCGGACACAACCACTTACACAGACATGACTTAAGGAATTCTCCGGGACTGCAGCCGGTATTGACCCAGTGTGGGAGAACGCCTTAAGATTCCGGTCTCACCCGAGTTCTGTCTTTCCGGTGATTCGTCGTCCCCTCTCTGGCGCCTGGAAAGTTTCTGGCAGGCGTCTGTCCGCCCCATCCATCGCCCACTTCGTTCGAAATGCAGTTGTCCTGAATCTGGCCTGTGAATGACACGTCGGACCTGCCTGTCATTGGTGCGCCTGCTATTGTCAGCAACGGTGTTGCTTGTCGGAGTTCGTGTTGCGCCCGGTCAGGCAACGGACGCGGGTACTGTGCCACAGGTTGCGGACGAGTTGCCGGTCATCTCGGATGATATCGAGCAGCCGATTCGGATTCGCGCTGACTTTGACGAAGTGATCACGCTCGGGGGGATGGAACTTCATCTGCTGGCAGGGCAGGCGGAGCTGACGCAGGGCAGCGTTACGATGTCTGCCCGCAGGATGGTAATCGCATCATCGTCACAGGGAGGCAGTTTTGACGTCCGGGCATACGGGGAGGACGTGGTGTTCCGCAATCAGGATGGCCAGCGCAGTCCGGCTTCCAGAACGATCCGTCTTCAGGCGACAACAGCCCCGGTATTTCTGGTGCCACAGGGGACGGTGGCGGCTTCGCCGGAAAATCCGCTGCTGCAGCGCGCCGTGCCACGGCTGTTTCCGGGAGAACCGAGTGCCACCACGCGAACGGCGATGCAGGTGACGCCGGAATCAGCCTTTCCAGCCACGGCCATTCCGTTTGCCGGGAGGCAGGCACAGGCCACGCGACGAATTCGGTTTCTGCCACGTTCCAGCCAGCCATTCAGCGTGGACACATTCATCAGTCGCGACACGGTCCCGGAGGAGCAGGTGATTGTCATCACCGGGGGCGTGAACCTGCTGATCGAGGGTCTGGAGTTCGATAATTCCGGCCAGCAGATCTCACCCGGTGTGATTGACATCTCCGCCGACCGGATTGTCGCGTGGACCCAGACGATCGAGGACGGCCGCCTGCAGTCAGGTACGGAGTTCGTTCATCCTGCGGAAACTCGGTTTCAGGTGTATCTTGAAGGCAACATCGTGATTCGGCACAAGCAGAACACGATTACGGCCACGCATGCGTTTTTCGATGTGAACAACGATCGAGCGCTGATGCTGAATGCGGAGCTGCGTGCCGTGGTGCCGACCCCTCAGGTGGTATTTCGGGTTCGGGCAGAACGAATGCGGCAGTTGTCGCGCGATCGTTTTCACGCACAGAATGCGTGGGCCACGACCAGTCCTTATGGTGAACCCGGGTATCGGCTGCAGGCAACGGACATTTTTGTGGAACCGGGAATGGCCGTGCCGTTTACGGAAGTCGATCAGATCACGGGACAGCAGGTGCTTGTGTGGCGGGAGTCCACATGGGTAACCAGCGAGAACAATCGGCTGATCGTGGGGAACACGCCTCTGTTCTGGCTGCCGAGGATCAGTGGTCCGGCTGAGGATCCCGGAATTCCGATTCGCCGCGCCACGGTCAATCAGGACAGCATCTTTGGCCTGCAGATCCGGACGGTATGGGATCTGACCCGGGTGCTGGGGCTGCGGAAACAGCCGGGAACCGACCTGAACCTGCTGGCCAACTACATGTCAGAGCGAGGCCCGGGGGTCGGCAGCAGTGCAAAGTATTCCGGAGCAAACCCGCTGGGAGCATACGAGGGAAACGGCACGCTGTATTACCAGTACGACAGCGGGACGGACAATCTGGGACGGGATCGCAGACGACTGGAACCGGAATCCGAGCACCGGGGCGAAGCAACCTGGCGGCATCGTCAGCGGCTTCCGGACGGAGCGATCATTTTTGGAGAAATCGGTTTCCTGTCGGACCGCAACTATCTGGAACAGTACGACGAGACGCGGTTTGACACTGACAAGGATGTGGAGACCCTGCTGGGAATCCGGCAGGATCTGGGTGCCTGGAGCGGCCAGTTATGGGCGCGTCCGCAGCTCTACCAGTTTGAAGCGAACACGCAGTGGCTGCCTCGAGCTGATGGATACAGTTTCTCTCAGCCACTGCTGGGAGGTCTGGCATACTGGTCGTCGCATTCCAGCGTGGGCTATGCCGACAGCAATACGATGGAGCCACCGAGTGACCCGAACGATCCCTTCACGCCGCTGGGGCTGCCCTACACGTTCAATGGTTCCGGTACGGTCGCGATGACGAGGCATGAAGTCGACGCACCGTTTATGCTTGGCCCGGTCAACGTGGACCCGTTTGTCATCGGTGAAGCTGCCTGGTGGGAGGAGGGACTGGCGGCGGACAGCGTGGATCGTTACCTGCTGACGGCCGGGGTGCGTGCGCGTCTGTCTGCTTCGCGTGTGATGCCGTTCGTGAACAGTGATCTGCTGAATCTGCGGGGGCTGGCTCATAAGCATGAAACCATTCTGGAATACTCACATACGGACGCATCCCGCGGGATCAGCGAGATCCCTCAGTACAATGAGATTGACGAGAACTCCCAGGAGCGATTCCGCACGCGGTACACGAATCAGATTTTTCCCGGCGTGATTCCGGCGGAGTTCAATCCTCGAAATTACGCGATTCGTCAGGGTGCGGGGCTGTGGACCAGTGTTCCGTGGCACGAAATGGCCGACGACCAGCAGCTGCTGCGTCTGTCATTCCGCAACCGGCTGCAGACCAAAGCCGGCCCTCTGAACGCTCAGCGAACGCGGGACTGGGTTGTCTGGGAGAGTGGCCTGTCGTATTTTCCGGATTCCGCACGCGACAATTTCGGAGAAGACATCGGACTGATCTACAACAATTTTCGCTGGAACGTGAGCGATCGCACCAGTCTGCTGGCGGACAGCATGCGCGACGTGTTTGACAACAGTCAGGACATCTGGAGTGTCGGGGTGCTGAGTCAGCGCAGCACCCGTGGCAGCGTCTACCTCTCCTATCGCCAGGTGGACGTCGGCAGCTTTCTGGACAGCCGCATTGTGACGGGCAGTTACAGCTATCAGATGAGCCCGAAGTGGATTTCCACCGCGGCGTATGCCTATGACGTGGCAGAGAATGCTTCGCGCGGGTCATCTGTGACACTCAGCCGTGTCGGGCTGGACTGGATTCTGCATCTGGGGCTGGGATTTGACTTCAGCAAGGACAATGTCGGTCTGGGCATCTCCCTCGAACCGCGGCTTGGTCCTCCCACCGCCTCGAACCTGGGTTATCTCATGGGAATCGGGCGCTGAGTCAGTCGCCGCCACCGAATCGGTGGACGTGCCGTACCGTGCGGGGTGCTTGCCAGGAATTCAGCGTGCCTGATTGCCGGTGAATTTTCGCAGACCCGCCGGGGGGTTCACTGTCGACAAGCAGGACGACAGGCTATTATCTGATTTCGCTCAGAACCGCTGGCTCGATCCGGATCCTTTTGTGCGGAGACAGTGATGGCATCAGATTCAGAAATCGCGGGGCGACGTCAGTTCCTGAAATCCGCGGTGGCAGGGGCAGCCGCCGCAGCAGTCGGGGTGCCTTGTCGTGCAGGGCATTCGGCTGCGGATCGCATCGTGGTCGGGATCATTGGTCCGGGCGGCATGGGCATGAGCCACGTGCGTCATCTGTGCGAGCGGAAGGATGTCGCCATCGCTGCCGTCTGTGACGTCGATGAACAGCGCCTGATGAAAGCAGCCGAGCACGTGACGGCCGGCTCTGACAGCGTCCCGCGGGCAGAGAAGGATCTGCGCCGCGTGCTGGACGACCCGGCGATTGATGCCGTCTTCATCGCTACGCCGGATCACTGGCACGCCCCGGCTGCCATTCTGGCGCTGAAAGCCGGGAAGCACGTCTATGTGGAAAAGCCCTGCTGCCACAATATTGCCGAGGGGCGGATGATGGCGCAGGCCGCTGCCGGTTCCGGGAAACTGCTGCAGGTGGGAACTCAGAGCCGCAGCACGGACTTTGTCCGCGAGGCCATCCAGCGAATCCATGAAGGAGAGATCGGGGAGGTACTGGCAGCCAGGGCCTGGAACAGTCAGCTCCGCCGATCCATTGGAAAGACGCAGCCGTCACAGGCACCGGATCATCTGGACTTCGACACCTGGCTCGGACCGGCTCCGGTAGTGCCCTACCGCGCGAATCTGCTGCCTGGCGTCTGGAGGTGGTGGTACGACTTCGGCTGTGGTGACATCGGCAACGACGGAGTTCATGACATCGACGTGGCCGTCTGGGGGCTGAATGTCACCACTCACCCGGAACGCATGACATGTCTGGGCGGCAAGTACTTTTTCGACGACGATCAGCAGTTTCCGGACACGCAGTACGCCGTGTGTGAATACGCGGCCGAGACCAGTGGCAGGAAACGGCTGCTGACATTCGAGCAGCGCGACTGGTCGCCGTACGTTCAGGAAGGATATGAAAACGGCGCCGCATTCTACGGTACATCCGGCTGCCTGATCATCGGCCACACCGTGGGTTACCGCATGTATCGTGAGCGAAACCAGCTGGCGGCTGAGCGGACCGGCGAGGCCGACCTGGTGGCTCATCACACGAATTTTCTGGACTGCATTCGCGGGATTCAGCCGCGGTTGAATGCGGATATCAGTGCGGGTCTGCTGAGTGCGGGGATTGTGCACCTGGCCAATATCGCTGCCAGGACGCGGGTCGTGCTCGAGTTCGATCCGCAGCGTGAGCAGATTACCAGTGATGCGGAAGCGCATGCTTTGGTGGGTCGCCGTTACCGCGACGGCCACTGGGCAGTCCCCACGGTCTGACGCGCACCACCCGAGGACGCCTGCTGTCGACAGGGTTCCGCGTGCCGTGACCCGCTTCGCAGCGGACAACCTCGCAGGATTTCCGAGCGATCCATGTCCGATTCCGTTCGATTTCCACCGGCCCCGGCTGACCGATCATCGAATCCTCTGATGACGCCGGTGCAGTACGTCCCGACGGTCGGACCGCAGCGAGCCGCGCTGCTGCAGAATCTGGGCATCCACACGGCGCTCGATCTGCTGCTGCATGTGCCGCACGGAGTGAATGACTTTACCGACATGCGATCCGTACCACAGCTGGTGCCGGAAGCTGAGCAGTCGGTGCATGGTCGAATTGTGGACCGCGACGCCCGATCACTTTCGAACGGACGTTCGCTGGTCGGAATCCTGCTCAACTGCAACGGCCACTTCGTGCGCGGGCTCTGGTTCAATCAGCCGTGGATGTTCCGGAAGTACCGGGACAACGAGCATCTGGTCTTCAGCGGCAAACCACAGCGCAAGTCGGGTCGCTGGGAATTCAAAAACCCGAGGGTGCATCTGCTGACGGATGATGACGATGTGGACCAGGCGGTCGGAGTTCTGCCGCGCTATGCCCTGACGGAAGGTATCCGGATGGAACAGATGCGGCGGATGACCCGGGTAGTGACGGATCTGTACGCTGACCTGGTGCCGGATCCGCTGCCGGAGGCATGGCGTGAGCGACACCGGCTGCCGCATCTGAAGACCGCGCTGCGGAGCCTGCACGCACCCGAATCCGTGGCACAGTTCGATGCGGGCCGATACCGAGTGCTGCTGGATGACCTGCTCGAATTTCAACTGGGCCTGGCACTGCGACGACGGGTCTGGAACCACACGCTGCGGGCGCCCGTGATCACAGTGACTGCTCAGGTCGACGC
>SYLK01000404.1 GCA_005809115.1 Planctomyces sp.
GAGCTACCAGGCTGCTCCACCCCGCGACATTGAATCAATCGCTTCCCGCCCGGCGGGCACTGCCAGATTGCAGTCAGCCGGAAAGGTTGCGGTCGCATGCTTGTTGGGTGTTCAGTCACACAGGCTCTGTTCCTGTGCGAGTCAGACGGGGAATGGTATCGGCAGGCGGGCGGTTGTCGAGTCACTTTTTCTCGGGATTCCGGAATTCTTTGTTCTCAGACGTACCGGGACCGTTGGGGGGGGGCCGGTTCAGGCCAGAAAATGCTCAATGGCGTCGAGCCCGCGGCGGAGGTTGTCCATGCTGGTGGCGAATGACATGCGGACGTAGCCGGGAGCGCCGAAGGCATCGCCACTGACAAGCGCCACATGTCCGCGTTCGAGCAGTGCGGTGCAGAAGTCAGTCGCATTGGTGACACCGGGACCGTTCAGCAGGGGCTTTGTAAAATGGCGACTGACGTTGAAGAACGCGTAAAAAGCGCCGCCGGGTTCCGGCATTGTCAGACCGGGCACGGCTCGCAGTCGCTGGACGACGTAGTCCCGGCGCCGGGCAAATTCAGCGCACATTTCCGTGACACACTGTTGTGGCCCGTTGAGCGCCGCGAGGGCGGCGTACTGGCTGACGCTGCACGGGTTGGACGTCTGCTGGCTCTGCAGGCGATTGATGGCGCCGCTGACGTTTTCCGGGGCCAGTGTCCAGCCAATTCTCCAGCCGGTCATGGCATACGCCTTGCTGACGCCGTTGACGATAATCGTCCGCTGTTTCACTTCGTCGCCGAAGGAAGCGAATGTGCGGAAAGCATGGCCCGGGTAGAGCAGCTTATCATAGATTTCGTCTGACAGCACGATGATGTTTTTCTCCACCGCCACGTGAGCCAGAGCTTCCAGCGCCTGTACCGGATACACGACACCCGTGGGATTGCTCGGGCTGTTCAGCATCAGCAGTCGGGTTCGGGGAGTGCACGCGGCACGGAATTTTTCGGGGCTGAGACAGAATCCTTCAGCTTCCGATGTTTCCACCAGAACGGGCTTTGCCCCGACCAGTTCGACGAGCGCAGAGTAGCTGACCCAGAACGGCGTGGGAATAATGACCTCATCGCCGGGTTCGCAGACCGCCACGAGTACGTTGTGGAGTGCGTGTTTGGCGCCGTTTGAAATGGTCACTTCGGAGGGCTTCCAGGAGACACCGTAGTCCCGCTGGAACGCATTGCACACAGCCTGTTTCAGCTCCTGAATCCCGGTGGCGGCCGTATAATGAGTATGGCCCGCGTCCATGGCCGCGACAGCAGCCCGGCGGATATGTTCGGGAGTGATGAAATCTGGTTCACCCAGGGTGAAGTCGAGGACATCGATTCCCTTCGCGCGCAGCTCGCGGGCCTTGGCGGCGGCGGCCAGAGTTTCGGACGGCTTGAGTCGATTGACGATGGCAGAGGTGTGCATGGTAATGACTGAAAAATCCAGAAGTCACATGGAATTCGGCGAATTTTTCCGCCAGCGGCGCCACGGCGGCAGAATCTGCCGGAAGACCTCCGACTGCCCGGAACGGATCGCTGGAATGTTTTTGCGCCGCTGCTGCATGGCGAGTTTACGATTGCGGAGGATAACGGCGAACGGCCGTGACGTGCAAGGATCGGCAGACGACCGCCAGGGGAAGTGGGAAGTGGGAAGACGAGGTGAGTGCCCTGGGCCGGCCGGGAAATCGCAGACTGGGTTGTTTCTGCGTGTTGAGGAGGCCGTGCGGGGAAGGCCGTCGGGGCTGGGCGGATTCTGCCGCCGGATCGGTCATTTCGATTGATCTGACCGGCATTTCGGCAGAATCTGTCATGTGGTGACATGTCGGGACAGGTGATGCAGACGGATTGCAACTCAACGTCAGTTCGGCACTGCTTCTCCGGCTTTTGCTCTTACCCGGTCTGCGGTACAGTTCCAGCAAGGGCTGCTGCGGTGGTCGGGAGACAGGGCGGCATCGCGAAAAGGGCGCTGGGTTTCCTGGTCTGACAGTTCGGGGAGTTCTGGTTCAGGGAATTTCGGTCTTGGGCGTGTCTGAAAGCGTAGAGCTGTTTTTCATGGACTGCAGAGTCCTCGGAGTTGACTCCATGGCGGGATCGGTTCGGCTTATACTGGCGTTTCACAATCACCAGCCGATCGGCAACTTTGGCGGGGTGTTTGAGCAGTCATTTCGGGACAGTTACCAGCCGTTTCTGGATGTGCTGCAGGAGTATCCGTCGATTCGGTTTGCGTTGCACACGTCGGGCAGTCTGCTGGAATGGCTGGAGGCGCATCATCCGGAGTACATCGAGCGGCTGGTGGAGATGGTCTCACGGGGGCAGGTTGAGATCATAGGCGGAGCATTTTACGAGCCAATTCTGTCGAACATACCGCGGCGCGACCGGATTGGGCAGATTCGGTCATTTTCCGAGCATCTGAATCGGCTGTTTCGGACGTCGGTGCGTGGGATGTGGCTTCCGGAGCGGGTGTGGGAACAGTCATTTGCCGGTGACATCGCAGCGGCTGGAATTCAGTATACGATCGTGGATGACTATCATTTCCGCTGTGCCGGGATTCCGCCGCAGGAGCTGAGTGGTTATTTTCTGACGGAGGATGATGGTCGGGTGCTGAGTGTATTTCCCGGAAACGAACGGCTGAGGTATCTGATACCGTTCTCGGATCCGGAGGCTTGCATCGAGCTGCTGCGTGAGGCTTCAGGTCTGGCGGCGGATCCGATTGTGCTGTTCGGGGATGACGGGGAAAAATTCGGAGCCTGGCCGGAGACGCATAAACATGTTTACGAGGATGGCTGGCTGCGTCGTTTTCTGGACGCGGTGTGCGAAAATCAGGCATGGCTGAAGGTAACGACACCGTCGGCGGTCCTGGACGAGTTGCCGCCGGTCGGACGATGTTATCTGCCGGACGCGAGTTACCGTGAAATGACGGAATGGGTGTTGCCGGCAGAAACGCAGCGTGACTTTGTGAGTCTGACAAATGCGGGCAGTGCTGATCCGGACTGGAAGCGTCTGGTGCGATTCACGCGGGGCGGATTCTGGCGAAACTTTCGTGTCCGATATTCCGAAAGCGGTGAAATGTATGCCCGGATGATGGACGTCAGTCAGCGGGTTGCGCTGGCCCTGGCGGAACCGGACCTGTCGGAGGACCGCCGTGAGCTGGTCGAGGAGGCGCGGACGCACCTGTACCGCAGTCAGTGCAACTGCAGCTACTGGCACGGCGCATTTGGTGGGCTGTATCTGCCGCACCTCAGGAACGCAGTTTACCACGAGCTGATCCGAGCTGACATTCTGCTGGACGAGTCAGCGGGGCGCAGTGGAGCCTGGGTGGATGTCGCGGTGACAGATTTCGATCTGGATGCCAGGCAGGAGGTCCGGCTGAGCAATCACCGTCTGACGGCATGGCTGGCGCCCGCGCGCGGGGGTCACCTGTACGAACTC
>SYLK01000405.1 GCA_005809115.1 Planctomyces sp.
AATGCGACTGATCAGCTGCTCTACGTCACGGCTGACCGCCCCGGTATCGGTCACGATGAAATTTGCATGCCGGTCACTGACGCGGGCTTTCCCGCAGGCGGCGTTCTTCAGACCGCACTGCTCGATCAGTGCTCCGGCACTCAATCCGCGCGGATTTCGAAAAATGCACCCCGCGGACTGATCCGCCAGGGGCTGAGTGGACCGCTTCAGGATCCAGTTCTTCCGCATCCTTCTTGTCAGTTCCTCGGTATCATCCCGTGTCAGCTCCAGTGTGGCTGACAGCACAATCAGATCCTGCAGGCTGCTGCGGCGGTAGGAAAACGAGAGTTCGTCACCGGAACGCACCGCAACCTCGCCGGCCTGAGTCAGGACTGTGACACTGGTCACAACCTGACCGGTATCCCCGATCCGGCCGCCGGAATTGCCTGCCACAGCCCCCCCCACGGTCCCCGGGATCCCCACCAGATGCTCCACCCCCGCGAGGCCTTCCCGGACGGCTGCGGTGACAACCCGTGAGAGAAGTGCTCCGCCGCCGGCCGTCAGGCGGGTCTCGCTCAGGCTGATCTCGGCCAGCAGCGGTTCCGCCAGTCGAATCACGGCTCCCCGAACTCCTTCGTCCCGCACGAGAATATTCGACCCGCCGCCAAGGATCTGAATTGGCATATTCTGCTGCCGACACCAGCGCACCACCGCGACCAGTTCTTCGTGACTGCGGGGTGTCAGGAAATAATCGGCCGGACCTCCGACTCGCAGCCAGGTGTGCCGGCTGAGTGGTTCATTACGCTGCACGATCTCGCTGAAGTCTTCGATTGAATTCGTCATGAATCTCGTATGTCCTGCCTGCACCCATCGTGATGATCACATCTCCCGGCCGACCGGAATGGTCTAATCTCGCCGTCACCTGGTCAAGATCTGCCATCAGGAATGCGCGACCTCCCTGCAGATTGAGGCTCCGCACAATTCGACCGGCAGCTCGCAGGCATTCTCCGCGGGTTGCTTTTTCCCGTGCCGCCAGGACAGGCAGAATCAGCACCTCGTCGGCCTGCAGCAGCGCCGTACACAATTCGCTGAACAGAGCGTTCGTCCGAGACAGCTGGTGCGGCTCGCAGACGGCAATCAGCCGCCGACCGGGATACCCGGCACGCGCCGCCTGCAATGTGGCACGGATCGCGCCGGGATGATGCGCATAATCATCGATGAGCGCCATCCCGTTCCAGTCACCGCGCCGTTCGAATCTCCGCTGAATCCCGGAAAATGACTCAACGGCCGACAGAATCCTCGCCATCTCAACGCCCAGTGACGCTGCCGTGGCAACTGCCGCCAGGACGTTTCTGACGTTGTGGATGCCGGGCAACTGCAGTCTCACACGCCCGTGCCTGTCTCCGTGGCCGATCAGATCGAATGCCGTGCCCGATCCCTCCGGCGCCACATGGCGGGCAGTCCAGTCGGCTGCGGAATCCATCGCGAACGTGATAATCCCGGTTTTCAGCTGGCGCGCCACTCGCTGCGATCGGCTGCAATCAGCATTTACGATCAGCCGGCCATTCTGCGGAACTTTTCTCGCAAACTGCAGAAACGCGTGATCCTCACTCTGCGGAGTCGGATAGCAATCGAAGTGGTCGCGCTCAATTCCGGTCAGTACGGCCGTGCGAGGGGAAAAATTCAGGAATGCCCCCCGATACTCGCAGCTCTCAATGATCGCCAGCGGCTCATTGATGTGCCCCGGACTCGCTGCGTCCGCAGGAGAACCGGAATGCCGCCTGTCCAGGCCGTTCAGCATCACGCCGCCGAGAAAAAGACCTGGGCGCATTCCCGCGGAGCGAATGATCCAGGACACCAGACCCGTTGTGGTGCTCTTGCCATGCGTACCAGCCACGCAGACCTGGTGGCAGCCGCGAAATGATTCAGCCAGCTGCTGCGGCAGCCAGCGGACCGTCAGACCCATCCGCGCGGCACATTGCAGCCTTTCATCGTGATCCGGCACAGCCGTCGATGCCACCACAATGTCGATCGGCAGAGCTGCCACCGGATCGGCGCCCATCGCAGGAACCAGCGACCGCCGGGACTGCGCCAGAATCTGCGCCGCATTCTCCCAGTCAACGATCTGTACCGAAGGAGGAATACGATACGATGGCCGGTCGTCCTCCCCGGGCCGTGACTGCGGCCGCAGCAGCGAGTCGGTGCCGGTCACGCGATGACCGCGATCAAGCAGAATTTCGGCCAGCGACCGCATGCCGGCCCCGCAGATCCCCAGCAGCAGAAAATGCTGCGTCGCCGGGCTTTCGCCGGAAACAGATTCACCTGATCCGGCGCATTCCCGACCTGCCACACCACTGCCGGTCCCGGAAGCAGAGACAATTCGGTCCGGGGTGAAGATGTTCGAGCCGTCCATGGCCGCTGCGTCCTGCTGTCACTCAGGCCACCTTACTTGCCGCGATTCTGTCGTTTCCGTTCATTTTCCGTACGGAAGATCTTGCGCAGCCGGATGATCCGAGGTGTGATCTCGACGTATTCATCACTTTCAATGTATTCCAGCGCAAGTTCCAGCGTAATATCCCGGGGAGGGCGAAGCAGGACCGCGTCATCCGCTCCCGCCGATCGAATGTTGGTGAGCTTCTTCTCCCGAATCGGATTTACGGTCAGATCGTTATCGCGCGCATTCTCGCCAATGATCATTCCCTCGTAAACGTCATCCCCCGGGTTGATGAACAGGTCGGCCCGATCCTGCAGTTTCCAGAGCGCATAGGCCACGGCCTTGCCAGTCTCCTGCGACACCAGCACGCCGTTCAGACGACTGGCGATCTCCCCATCAAGCGGTCGGTATTCATGAAAACGGTGATGCATGATCGCCTCACCGCGGGTCGCGTTCAGGATCCGTGTTCTGAGCCCGATCAGTCCCCGGGCCGGAATACTGAATTCCAGATGCGTCAGCCCGGTTTCCGAAGTCGTCATCGTCCGGGCCTGCCCACGCCGTGAACCCACAAGTTCCATCACCGGGCCCAGGTCCACCGTCGGCACATCAATCACCAGCGTCTCGAACGGTTCGTGCTTTCGGCCGTTGATCTCACGAATGATGACTTCCGGCTTGCCGACCGATAATTCAAAACCCTCGCGCCGCATGCTCTCGATCAGCACCGCCAGATGCAGAATTCCGCGTCCGGAGACCTTGAACGAATCCTTGTCTTCCATTTCCTCAACACGCAGCGCAACATTCGACTGCAGCTCGCGAAACAGTCGTTCCCGCAGGTTGCGACTGGTCACGAACTTGCCATGCTGACCAGCCAGTGGCGAACTGTTGATCGTGAATTTCATCGAGAGTGTCGGCTCATCCACCACGATCCGTTCCAGCGCCACCGGGTTGGACGGATCCGCCACCGTGTCGCCGATTTCGGGCTCCGGCAGTCCGATCACCGCCACGATATCTCCGGCACACGCTTCCGCTGCGTCAACTCGCCCCAGATTGTTGTACAACTGCACCTGGTCGACCTTTGACGTCACCTTGCTGCCGTCTGCCCGAAGCAGCGCTATCTGCTGGCCTGTCCGGATCCGACCCGCCCAGATCCGGCCCGTGGCGATCCGACCCACGTACTTTGACCATTCCAGAGATGTGACCATCATCTGCAGCGGATCGTCGGGGCGGACAATCGGGCCGGGAATCTTTTCCAGCACCATGTCCAGAAGCGGCCGAATGTCGCCACTCTGCACCTGCGGGTCGTGGGTCGCAAAGCCATTGATCGCACTGGTGAAAATGTAGGGAAAATCCAGTGTCGCGTCGTCTGCTCCCAACTCCACCAGCAAGTCAAACGTCTGCGACAGCACTTCATCCGGGCGACAATTTGGACGGTCAATCTTATTGATCACCACCAGCAGCTTCAGGCCGCATTCCAGAGCCTTCTGAAGCACAAACCGCGTCTGAGGCCGAGGCCCCTCAAAGGCATCCACCAACAGCAGCGCTCCGTCAGCCATCTTCAGCACCCGCTCGACTTCACCCCCAAAATCCGCGTGACCTGGTGTATCGATGATATTAATCCGTACACCTTCGTACATCATTGCCATGTTCTTGGCGAGAATCGTGATCCCTCGCTCCCGCTCCTGGTCGTTCGAGTCCAGAATGCAGGTACCAACCTTCTGGTTGTCGCGGAAAATACCGCTCTGCTTGATCAGACAGTCAACCAGTGAGGTCTTGCCGTGGTCAACGTGCGC
>SYLK01000406.1 GCA_005809115.1 Planctomyces sp.
GATGATCGTGGACAGCCTGCGGTACTGGGTGACCGAGATGCATGTGGACGGTTTCCGATTCGACCTGGCCTCCATTCTGACCCGCGATGCCTCGGGACACGTGCTGCCCAGCCCGCCCGTCCTGTGGGACATAGAATCGGATCCGGTGCTGGCGGGTACCAGGCTGATCGCAGAAGCCTGGGACGCGGCCGGCCTGTATCAGGTGGGCAGCTTCGTGGGCGACACCTGGAAAGAGTGGAATGGCAGATTCCGTGATGATATCCGGGACTTCTTCCGGGGCGAACCCGGATCCGCCGGCCGGCTGGCAGACCGGATGCTGGGCAGCCATGAGATCTACCGGCACGAGCAGCGCGAGGCTGAGCAAAGCGTGAATTTCGTCACGTGCCATGATGGATTCACGCTGAATGACCTTGTCTCCTACAATCAGAAACACAATGAAGCGAACAGAGAGGAAAACCGCGACGGAGCCAGCGATAATCGCAGCTGGAACTGTGGAGCTGAGGGACCAGTCGATGACCCGGCGGTTGAGCAGCTGCGGAACCGGCAGGTCCGGAATTTCCTGACCGTGACGATGCTCTCGATGGGGGTGCCGATGCTCCTGATGGGCGACGAAGTTCGACGCACGCAGCTCGGGAACAACAACACGTACTGCCATGACACGGAACTGAACTGGTTCGACTGGTCGCGGGTTGGGACACACGCGGACCTGCTTCGCTTTGTCCGACTGCTGCTGGCACGGCGCGTGCTGCGAGACACGACGCATGAACATCAGCGGATCAGTCTGAGCGAGATGATCCGCAGAGCGAAACTGACGTGGCACGGAGTGGAGCTGAATCGGCCGGACTGGGGGCACAACTCACACAGCTTCGCGCTGGGTCTGGAGATGCCGCAGCATGGTCTGGCTGTTCATCTGATTCTGAATGCGTCGCCCCGGTCACTCGAGTTCGCATTGCCACCGGCACCCTCCGTCGGAAACTGGAAACGCTGGATCGATACGTCCCTCGCCTGTCCCGAGGATATTACCGAGTGGGAGTCTGCGGCTGGGATCCCCGGAATCACCTGGACGGCTGGTCCGCACTCGGTCGTCGTGCTGTTTGCCGGCGGGACAGGATCGTCGGCCGAGGGCAGAGACCCGTCGGCCGCAGAGCAGCCACGGTCTACTCAGTGATTGCTTTGCCGCAGCCGGCATCTTTGCTGCAGCGCGACTGGCAGCCAGGGCAGATCAGGCTGATCGGAGAGAGCCGCGGCCCGGGCTTCGGGCAATAATCATTGCAGCGCCAGGCCTGCGGACGGCAGGGAATCCAGGGAGCACATTTCCCACAGTAGCGGTCACAGCGACTGCGCCCGGTCCGGTCGCAGGTACAGGGGCATGGTTTGTCGCAGTGGTCGTCAGCACGACCACAAACGGGTAACTCGCAGGCACATCGGTCCTGTGCGCATCGCAGACGAAACGTATCCATCAGGTCCGCGACGGCGCCGGACTGGACCAGCGTCAGTATCAGCGTGGCACGCACAACGATCGTTTTCGCTCTCATCGGACAATTCCTGACAACGGTTGAAAGCCCCTGACGCGGAGTCCGGCGGCCGCAGCCGCATTGCTGCTCCGGTGGAATCGCGGCGCGGAGTCTGTCTGAAATAATGCGTCACTGGTCGTTTCCGGGAGGGCGAAGCTCCTGCCGGTATTCAGACAGACTCATTGTTCTCGGGTTCCGGCGCAGCTTCAGGAAGCGGAGTCACGGCGTCGCCTGCTTCTGATTCCGGCACTGCCGGCGGTTCTGGTTCGCTGGTTGCTGCGGCGGGGCCGTCAGCCGCCTGGCTCATGACAGTTCCGCGGTTCAGGCGAATTTCCCAGCCGCCGCCCAGTGCCCGGTAGAGATCGATCAGACTCTGGGTCGTAGCGCCCTGAGCAGCAGCCAGCTGGTCCTGCTGAGTTGCCAGAACTGAGGACGCAAGAAAGACTGCGGTGAAGTCCACGATCCCCTGACGGTATTGATCGAAGGTGATTTCCACGGTGCGTTCGGCCGCTTCCGCGCTGGCCTTCAGGTTCCGCACCCGTTCCTGCCCGCGGAGATAGCTGATAATCCCGTCTTCAGCCTCCCGGCCGGCGACCAGCACCTGTTGCTGATAGGCCCAGAGGAGCTGTTCGAAGCGTGCATCCTGAATGTCAATCAGGCTCGTGAGTCGACCATAGTTCAGCAGGTCCCACTGAAAATAGGGGCCGAATCCCCCGGAGACACTCTGTGACCCGTCAAACAGGTCGTCAAAGTCCTGAGCGGTGACCCCGATCGATCCGTTCAGGCCCAGATGGGGATAGAGATTTGTGGTGGCGATCCCGATCCGGGCACTTTGTGCCGCCAGCTCACGTTCGGCACGTCGGACGTCCGGCCGTCTGCGGACCAGATTCGCCGGGATCCCGACCGCAACTTCCGGCGCCGCTGACGGGATTGATGCCTCACCGAGCTCAGCCGTCATGTCACGGGGCGGAGTCCCCAGGAGCACGCACAACTGATTATTCGCCAGACGCACGGCGGCTTCGTAAGTCGGGATCAGTGATCTCGTTTCCTCCAGCACCGTTCGGGCCTGCTGCACGTCCCGTTCCGTGGCGGCGCCGGCGCGAAGTTTGTCTTCAGTAATCCTGAGCGAGTGTTCCTGAGAACTGACGTTTGAGTGGGCATAGTTCAGTCGCTGCTGAAACGTGCGCAGGTCCGTATAAGCCCTGGCCACGTCCGCCAGCAGCAAGACCAGCACGTCGTCGTAATTTTCCACCGACGCATCCAGCTCGGCGTCTGCCGCTTCAATGCCCCGGCGGAAACGTCCCCAGAAATCGATTTCCCAGGAGGCGTTGAGTCCGGCGTCCCACGTGTTGAACTTCAGGTCCGGCGGACTGTTCGCGGTATTGGCCGATTTGCGAGTATTCGTGAAACTGCCAACAGCTTCCTGAACCTGAGGAAACATGGTTCCCTCGGCGAACTGCAGTCGAGCGCGGTATTCGAGGATTCGGGCACCCGCTTCTCGCAGGGTGAGATTCTGGTAATGGGCTGTCTGCACGAGACCGTTCAGGACCGGGTCATTGAACGTAGTCCACCAGGCGGACAGGTCTGCCGGTGAACTGATCACCCGCGAGTCGGCATAGTCGATCCAGTTTGACGCCGCCGGCTCGACCGGGGGGCAGTAATTGGGGCCGACCATGAAGTGGTTGTGAGCCCACTGCTTCAGCCCGCAGCCGCTCAGCCCTGAGAAGGTCAGGCAGACGAGTAGGGCAAAACATGCCTGCTGGACAATTCCTGTCCCTCGAAATGGCAGCGTGACCGACATCCGTGTGGTCCTTGACAGCTTGACAAAGACTGAACTTTCACTAAGTTCGTCGCTCAGTGCCGCGTGTCTGTATCGAATGCAGCTCCGTGCGACAGCGGATTGCCCGATCGGGACCGGTTGGGCAAGACACGTGGAGTGTTGCACGGTGGTGGTCTGTTCAGCGGATTCCGGAACACGAACGGGAGTGGTGCGGTCATGACGATTGCGAAGAATCTTCGGATGAAAAACGCTGACATCACTGTCGTCATGGTGGCTATCCTGCTGTCGATCGCAGCGGGCTGCAGTGGCACGGTTGCTCAGGCGCCGGCGGCTCAGCCCCCGAAAGTGACCGTGAGCAGGCCGGTGCAGAGAGAACTGGTCGACGAAGACGATTTCAGTGGCTGGCTGCAGTCGTCCGAAGTCGTGGAAGTGCGTGCGCGGGTCCGGGGATACATCCAGAAGATTCATTTTCAGGCCGGTGAACTGGTTGACAAGGGGAGATTGCTGTTCGAGCTGGACCCGCGGCCGTTTCAGGTGGCAATCGACGAGGCCGTGGCCCAGAGCCGCTCCTTCGAAGCTCAGAAAGCCGCGGCGGAAAAGGATGTGGCCCGTTATACTGAGCTGGTCAAATCGGGAGGGGCGAGTAAACAGCAGCTGGAGAAGGCAGAAGCGGACGCGGCCTCTTACGACGCTCAGATCAGTGCGATGAAGGAGCAGGTCAAGCGGTACGAGCTGGATCTGGAATTTTCCCGCATTACGGCTCCCATTGCCGGCCGAATCAGTCGCGAGATGCTGACCGAGGGCAACCTGGTCAATGCCGGCGGCAGCGATCCCATCCTGACCACGATTGTTGCACTGAATCCCCTGCACGTGTATTTCTCGGTTGACGAGCGCACATTGCAGCGGGTCATGCGACAGCGACAGGAGAAAGAGCCGGACAAAGTCGGAGCACTGCGCGAGCGGAAGATGCCCTTTCGGTTCGCTCTCGATTCTGACGACGGCTATCCGCACGAGGGAGTTCTGGACTTTGCGGACAACCGTGTGGATCC
>SYLK01000407.1 GCA_005809115.1 Planctomyces sp.
ATTGCATGAGCTGACAGGCGGAGCCCCGGAAGAATACTGCCGCCGCGAAAAATGCCATCGGCCGTCATCAGGTCAACGGTCGTGGCGGTACCCGAATCGACGACAATCACCGGTTGTTGTCGCTGTGCCATCCGCAGGGCGGCATAGGTGTTGAGCAGTCGGTCGATTCCCACGCGTTCCGGAAATTCGACGTCGACTTCGATCGGAATCTGCCCGCAGTGCGAGATCGCCACCGGCCGGCAGTCCGTAAAGGGCCAGTCGGCCAGCAGTTGATCGCGGCGTTCCGGATCGCTGCCCGCGACCGCCGCCACGGCAGGCAGGCCGACCTGCAGGTCCGAAATCCACGATTTCAATGCTGCCTCCAGTGACGGCGTCGACTGCAGGACGCACGCCGCCAGATGCAGGGGCACGGGCAGCTGGCCGGATGTGACGCGGAACAGTCCGAATTTTGCCCGAGTATTTCCCACGTCGATGGCAGCCACCGCTGACGCATCGGCACAGCAGTCACTCTTCCTGGCTGCCGCAGACTCTGACATGATCAACGATCAGCCTTCATCGACGATCAGCCTTCCTGCAGCGCCTTGACAATATCGACGATCGCCTTCCGGCCATCAGCAAACAGCATCAGCGAATGATCGAGTGCAAACAGGGGATTCGCAATCCCGGCGAACCCGGGACTCAGACTGCGTTTGATATTGATGACCGTCCGCGCTCGATCCACATCAATAATCGGCATGCCTGCGATGGGACTGTGGGGATCCGTTCTGGCGAGAGGATTCACTACGTCGTTGGCGCCCAGGACGATCGCGACATCCACGTGATCCATCGTCGCGTTGACTTCGTCCATCTCCTTCAGCCTCTCATAGGGGATATCCGCTTCCGCCAGCAGGACATTCATGTGACCCGGCATCCGGCCGGCCACGGGATGAATGCCGAATTCCACTTCAATTCCCTTCGACAGCAGGATATTGGTCAGAGCCCGGACGGCATGCTGGGCCTGAGCAACAGCCATCCCGTATCCGGGAACAATCAGGACCCGCTGTGCTGCCTCCAGCAGCATCGCGACTTCCTCGGCAGATGTGGACTTGACGCTGGAGTAGATGTCATCCCTCGTGGTTGACCGCCCCGCTGACTGCAATGTGCCGAACAGAACTGCCCACAGCGATCGGTTCATGGCCTCGCACATGATCTTCGTCAGGATCACTCCTGAAGCGCCCACCAGTGAACCGGCGATGATCAGCAGCGAATTGTTCAGCACAAACCCCGTGGCCGAAGCGGCAATCCCCGAGTAGGAATTCAGCAGGGCGATCACCACCGGCATGTCAGCTCCACCGATGGAGACGACCAGAAGCACGCCGAGCACCAGCGACACGAGCGACATCAGCCAGAACCAGACTCCCGCATGCTGCGGCTGCAGGATCATCAGCAGACACAGACCGAGGGCCGTGACACCCAGCACCAGATTGGCCGGTTTCTGCCACGGGGCACTGAAGTCCCGCATGAACTTCAGTTCCTCCAGCTTGCCATACGCCACAAGACTGCCGGAAAATGTAATGCCGCCAATCAGGCCCGACGCTCCTGTTGCGGCCATGACATCGGCGAGGCTGTTTCCCGCCAGCACACTGGCCGCGTGCTCCCTGCCTGCCAGATAAGCACCGCCGACCAGAACCGACGCGGCCCCTCCAAGGCCGTTATAGAGCGCCACCAGCTGAGGCATTGCCGTCATCTGGACTCTCAGAGCCAGAAAGACGCCGATCCCGGATCCCAGCGCAATCCCCGCCAGAATACTGCTCCACCCGATCACCTCGCGGTGCAGCATGGTGGCAATCACTGCCAGCAGCATCCCGACGGCAGCAGTCAGATTGCCGCGAACAGCTGTCCGTGGCCGCGTCATCCCCTGAAGACCGTTGATAAACATCACGGCAGAGACAAGGCAGCAGACATCGATCAGTGCGCTGTTCACGGAACTCCCTTACCTCTTCGATTTGAACATCGCCAGCATCCGGTCCGTCACGACAAATCCGCCGACCACGTTGACCGTAGCCAGGACGACGCCCAGAAACCCCAGCACGGTCGCCAGTCCGCCACTGTCACTGCCGGCAGCCAGAATCGCACCCAGCACCGTGATTCCGGAAATGGCATTCGAACCTGACATCAGCGGAGTGTGCAGTGTGGGCGGAATCCGCGCGATGATTTCCGCCCCGACGTACACCGCCAGGACAAACACTGTGATCAGCAGCACCAGACGCTCTGCGCCCCCGGCAGCCGGCTGTCCAGTGGTTTCCGTCAACGCCCGAATGGCCTCTGTCGACTCCAGCGATGAGATTCCGTTGACCGCTTGCGCCAGCTGAAAAAGAACGTCCATAAGTTCACGATCCGCTTACAGGTCAATTCAACCACCGGAATCTCGACTCGCTCACGATCCGCCGCTAATTCAGGGTGTCGTCACCCTTCTTCCAGTTGCATGGACAGAGCTTGTCCGTCTGCAGTGCATCAAGTACCCTCAGGACTTCATCCACATTCCGGCCGACACCCAGGTCGTGCACGGCCATCCAGCGGAGGACGCCCGACGGGTCGATCAGATACACCCCGCGATAGGCGATTCCATTGCTGCACTCGAGCACATCGTAGGCGGCAGACAGAGCGTGATTCGTGTCACCGATCATCAGGTATCTGATGTCAGCCAGCTCCGGATTCGAGGAACACCAGCCCTTGTGGGAGTAGACACTGTCGGTGCTGGCGGTCAGCACCACGGTGTCGCGATCCCCGAATTCCCCCAGCGCCTTGTTGAAGGCCACAAGTTCGGTTGGGCACACGAACGTAAAGTCCAGCGGATAGAAGAACAGACAGATCCATTTGCCCCGGAGATCAGCCAGTTTCAGGTTGCTGAACTGCTGCTCGGTGTTGTCTTTCGGACGGTCATAGGCGGTGAGTGGCAGGTCAAGTCCCGGAGCGGGCTGTCCGATACGAACGCTCATGCGATGAATCCCCCTGAATGTACTGCAGCTGTGCTTTCTTGTGATTCGTCTGACTGCCGCACGCCGACAATCATCGGCACGCGTCTTCGGAGGTGACCGGGCCGAAATCCGCGGGCGGCAGAACCGCCAGAGTATAGGGGGGCGTGACTGTGATTCAAGCAAACCGACGAACTGGTCTGTTCCGGTCATTCTTCGGAACTTGTAAACCGGATGGGCAGGCTTTATCCTTTACCGTGGTGGTGCCCGGGGGGTGCCGTCGGGAAGATTGATCCTGTGCAGTGGACCTGTGGTGTCCGCACCGACTGGTCGATACGGCCAGCAGCAGAAGGATGGCAGAGTTGGCAGGGCGGCAGCTGGCAGGGGACGTTTCCCGGGCTGCGGGGTCGATGCAGATTGAGAAGATATCGGCGAAGAGTTCCCGGAAGATGGGACGTGAACCGCAGGCGTCAGCTGCGTTCGGGGCCCCTTCTGACCCCGCCGCAATTGTTCGTGCTGTCGTTCGCGGTGCTGGTGCTGGCGGGTGCAACCGGATTGAAGATCATTCCGGGGATCTATACGGGGCAGCCCCTGAACTGGCTGGATGCGCTGTTTATGTCCACCAGCGCTGGCTGTGTCACCGGTTTGTCAGTGGTTGATCCGGCCACGGTGTTCACGACGGCCGGGCAGGCCTTTGTGCTGCTGCTGATCCAGCTGGGCGGGCTGGGCATGCTGACGTTTACGAGCCTGATCATCCTGGCACTGGGCGGTCGGCTGTCGCTGCGGCAGGAGTCTGTTTCGATTGTGGCCGAGGACACATCGTCGCACATTGATCGTCGTCGGCTGACCCTGGACATTGTGCGTTTTACCCTGGCGTTTGAAGCGGCCGGAACCGTAGCACTGTACCTGATCTGGGCTCCTGAAATGGGGTGGAGCGACGCCTTATGGCCGGCGATCTTCCATTCCGTCAGCGCATTCTGCAATGCCGGTTTCTCCACGTTTTCTGATTCCCTGATCGGGTTTCAGGAATCGCCCCTGACGCTGCTGGTCATCATGCTGCTGATTGTGGCGGGGGGACTGGGGTTTCTGACTCACGAAGAATGTTACCTGACGGTGATATCGAAGTTCCGGCGGCAGGCTTTTCGCATGTCACTGCAGAGCCGGGTGGTGCTGATGACGACAATCCTGCTGGTTGTCTCCGGCTGGGCTCCTCTTGCGATGCTGGAATGGGACAATACGCTGCGGCATCTGCCACCAGCCCATCGACTGACGAATTCGCTGTTCATGAGCGTGACGTCCCGGACGGCCGGATTCAACTCGATTGACTACGGCAGGGCCACGGACAGCTCCAATCTTGTCACGATACTGCTGATGACAGTCGGCGGATCACCGGGATCCACTGCCGGGGGGCTGAAAACAACCACGTTTGCCCTGATCGGTATTCTCGCCTGGTCGCGTCTCCGCGGTCTGGAGGCGACCAACTGTTTTGGACGGTCTGTACCGGAGGACACAACATCCCGGGCGGTGGGACTGTTTGTCATTTCGTCGGCCGTGCTGGCTGCCGGGGTGTTCGGACTCACGACCACGGAGATGAGTTCCGGAGTTCCCGGATCACTGATCCACCGGATGTTCGAGGCGGTGAGCGCGTTCAACACGGTGGGTCTGTCGATGGGAATTACCTCCAGCCTTTCCCCTCCGGGTCGGTGTATCACGATCATCCTGATGTTTTTCGGCCGGGTCGGACTGCTGACTCTGGCAGCTTCGCTGACGCGGCGGCGTACGCCCGAACACGTCTTTCGATACGCCTATGAAGACGTCGTGGTCGGCTGACACGAATTCCCGCGAACCGTTCGAGAAGGTTCTGCAAGCATGAAAAGATTCATCGTCGTCGGGCTGGGGAATTTTGGCTCCAGTGTGGCGGAATCGCTGTTTTCGCAGCGGCATGAAGTCATTGCGGTCGATGTCAACGGTGACGCCGTCGACCGCATTTCGCCGTACGTGACTCGGGCGGCCGTGGGCGATGGCAAGAACCTTCGGACCCTGGAACGGATCGGCGCAAAGAAGGCCGACGCCGGAGTGATCAGCACTGGTGATGATATTACCGCCAGCATTCTGACAACCATGGCTCTGCATGATCTGGGCGTCCGCGATGTCTACGTCAAAGTGATTTCAGCCGACCACGCGCGCGTGATGGAAAGACTGGGTGTCACCGAGACCGTGTTCCCGGAACGGGAATCAGCCCTCAGCCTGGGAAAGAGAATGGCCGGTGTCGGCCTGCTGAACTATGTGAATCTTGGCCCCGGGTTCAGTATTCAGGAAATGGGAGTTCCTCAGGAATGGACCGGAAAAACGCTGCGGGAACTGAGCCTGCGGCAGAAATACGGTGTCACGGTCGTGGCGATTCACGATGTTCTGACAGACCAGATGAACGTCACGTCCGATCCGGACGCGGTGCTCAAGGATTCCGATGCCCTGCTCGTAGCCGGAAAGGACGATGACCTGGCGCGTGCTGCGGAAGTGCAGTGACCAGTGCCACGGCATCCGCCGGACCATCTGGCCGACTGCATCCACGGACCTTTGCTGCCGCCGCGCGTCACTCCACTCCGGAGTTCCGGCAATGGAACGACTGCGGACAATCACGCGACAGGGGACAATCGTTCGACACGGCAGCCACGACTTTCCTGTGCATCGCGGTTCACGTCGCGGCAGGACCCTGTTCTCCGAATTGACTTTCCGCCACGATTCGAATAGCGTTGCTGGCCAGCCGTTCGATCACCGTCTCTCACGTGTCGGAGTCAGCCCCCTTGGCCACAGTCAGCCCCACCAGCAGTCAGACTGCTGTTTCGCCTCACGATCAGCGAATCGGACAACTGCTGGACGATCTCGATACACCGACGCTGCTGCTCGATCGATCCGCCAGTGATCGCAACCTGGAACGCATGGCCGAATTCTTCCGAAACCGGCCAGCAAAGCTCAGACCACACTTCAAGAACCACAAGTGCGTCACACTGGCAAAACGTCAGCTGGCCCCTGGTGCGGTCGGGATGACGTGCGCGAAGCTGGGTGAGGCCGAAGTCCTGGTCGATCAGGGTGTCCGGGATGTGCTCGTCGCCAATCAGGTGGTGGGAAAAGTCAAAGTGGCACGCCTGGCACGTCTGGCAAAGAGAGCAACGGTCACCGTGGCTGTCGACCACTGGGATCAGGCCACCGCGATTTCTCAGGCCGCCACCGAAGCAGGTTCCACGGTCCGTCTGCTGATCGAAGTGGACATCGGGATGGGTCGATGTGGACTGCCCCCGGGGCAGCCGGTTCTCGATCTGGCGCGCAGGCTGCTGACGTTGCCTGGCGTTCAGCTGACCGGGCTGCAGGCTTACGAGGGCCATCTGGTCAACGTGATTGACCGCGAGGATCGCCGTGTGCGATCGCGTGCTGCGATGCAGCAGGCTGTCGATACTCGTCGGCTGCTCGAGTCGGCGGGGATTCCGATTTCGTGCATC
>SYLK01000408.1 GCA_005809115.1 Planctomyces sp.
CCCAAGCATCCAGGAATCCAACGTCCGATCCGTCCCACGTCCACTTCAAGTTTCTGCTATTCGCTGCACGCCTTTCCACATCTTACGCTGAACCAATACACGATGCCATTCGTTCTGTGCTTGGATTCAAAAGACGATGCACCATTAGGGCCGAGGACTTGAGCTGAGGACCAGCGTGACACTGCGAATGCTGATACACGAGCTGCTCGCAACCGCTGTCGAAATACTCGGCGTCTCGAGGGCCCGTGCACAGTACTGAAGTCGAATTCTGATATGACGACAATATGTTTTCGGCGGTGCACGATGTATCCCCGGGGGTGCCTTCGGCGCCCGGGGAGAGGTTGAGCCGCCGCCCCGCAGTTCCGGAGCGAATCCGGTGAGGCGGGGTCTGCGGTGAGGCGGGGTCTGTGGTGAGGCGAAGGCTATGGTGCCGCGGGTTGTGGCTTCCGAGGCGCGGCGGCGGGAGCGGCGGGAGCGGACCGGGCGTTTTTCTGAGCTTCGCTGGCCATCAGGACGTCGGTTAATCCCTTCAGGTCGGTCCAGAGTGTGCCTTCGCCGGCGTAGAACAGATCCAGCTGGATGTCTTTGGGCAGGCCCGTGGCGAAGACCCACTGGTTGTAGGCGGAGCCGGAACCGAAGGCATCAACAGCCAGCCCGAACAGCTCGGAAGTGGATTCGGCCAGTTGCTGTTTTGCTTCGGCCCTGGCCCGGCCCAGCGTGACACTGGCCTCCGCATCGAACTCCGCCGTTTTGCGAGCGATGGCGGCCACCTTCTTCAGCGTGCCGGCTCGGGTTTCCTCGGCCTTCTTCCGACCTTCCGCGTTTGCCTGGGCGACCAGTTTTCTGGTCTCCGCATCGATACGTTCGCGTTCCAGGTCCACCTTTTTTTCCGCCTCACGCAGCGTGGCTTCAGTGCGGGCAGTCAGCAGCTCCTGCTCTCTGGTCAGTTTCAGCTCGTCGGCGATGAATTTCTCCTGAATCGGCTTTCGAATTTCCTGGGGGATATGAATATTCCGGACGAACCCGTGCAGCAGTGTCAGCCCTTTATCCTCAAGGATCTGGTGGAACGAATTCGAAACATCGTCCTGAAATGTCCGACGCGTTTCGCCGACCAGCAGATCAACCACGCCGAGGGACGACCCCTTGTTGCGGCAGATGCTTTCAATCTGCGGCACGACGACCTTTGTCTCAACGGCCTGCAGTGTGCCGAACTTGCGGATCACGTCGGCTGCCTGGTCCGGCATAATGCCCCACACCGCGGTGAAGTCCATGTGGATCCGGAAACCGTCGTTGGAGGGAAAGGAGATTCCGCTGCCATCTTCCCGGACTGCCGGTTCGCCGCTGTCATCCAGCGCCGGCTGACCATTCAGCATCACCAGATCGGACTTGAGAGACTTCTCTGCGAATCCAACACCGATGATATCCACGTGCTGCTCGTTCGGATTGACCGGGTAGAGTCCCGGCTGGAGTACCTTTTTCTGGATCCCGGCGACGGCACCTGTCAGGCGGCTGTCGGTCAGATTCGTCACGACACCGACGTATCCGGTGGGAATGGATACCCAGCCGGCATGTTTGACCTGTGCATCGGCATCGATCGTTTTTTCGCGGATGACTTCCACCGCATAGGCGTAGTCGTTGATTCGATAGGTCCCGGGGCCGAACACCTGTCTCAGAATCCCTTTTTCACTGGTCTGATCGAGATCACCGTCGACGAGAAACTGGCCGCCCGTCAGATCCTGCCCCATCTTGCTGGCCACCAGAGCGAGTTCACCAGGTTTGATGACAACATCCTTGACCTGTCGGGTCTCCCACCAGCCGATCCAGCGAAAATGCCTGCCAGGTCCGAGCATTTCGCGAAGGATACCGATTTCCAGCGGCCGTCCATGGTCGTCCACGCGGGCAAACTGTCCGGGTGCCGCGACGGGACGCCGTCCCGGCAGAAACGGCAGCGGCGGGCCCTTGTACCGCATCACCAGACTGAAGCCTTCCGGCACATAGACGCGATTGAACGTCCATTCGAATGCTTCGTATCCGACCAGCATCAGCACCACGGCCGGGATGGCAAACCCCGCCCGGGTGCGGAACAGACGACTGAAGGAATGATTGCTGCTCACAGACGCCTCGACCTTCCTGAAAAACTTGATGGGTCAGTGCGATCCCGACAAACCGCCATGCCGTCCGGCTCAGTCTCACGGTGCGCTGGTTGTGGTCACGGGGGATGTTGTCGCGGGGCCAGTCGCCGGCTGGACGGTTCGACCGCTGGCGGCCGCCGCCGAATCAGCAAACGAGGCGAAGATCTGCATGATGGGGCTGTCAGCCGTATTGACCATCATGCGCCGATAGGACGCGGACAGCTTTTCATACAGGACATACTGGGCAAACCCCTGTCCGTCGCCTGAGAATGCATCCACGGCCTTCTTCCAGCCGGCGGCCTGCGCCTGGTTGTCGAATCGAACGACGTCGGCTGCGGCTTTTCCCTTTGCCCCGATGGCTGCCGCCTCATCGACGGAAGCCTCCAGCTTCAGCTGCGCCACGGCCAGATCTTCACTGGCTCTGGTCAGCGCAACTTCCTGTTCCTGCAGCGCGGTGGTGACCACCTTGACAATCTCCTGATCGGCCACGACCAGTGCCTGTTTCTGCTGCACCATCGCCTTCTCCACCGCCAGCTTCTGCTCGGACTCCTGCTGCAGCTTCTGCTGCTGATACTGCAGTTCCTGCTGCTTGGCAATCTCACGCTTCCGCACCGGATCCGCGATCTTGTCCGGAGGACGGATGGTCGTAATCAGCGCCTGAATGACCTCAATGCCCAGGGGCTGACAGGCTTCACGCATGGATTTCTCAAAGGATTCCTGAAACTTTGTGCGGGTTACGCCCTGAATAAATTCCCTGCCGGACGCGTTCGATCCCTGCAGCCGACAGAAGCTCCGCGCGTTTGGCATGATCACAGTCTCAACGATTTCCTTGTCAATCGTCGGACCATTCGACGCCTGATTGAACAGAACATAAATCTCGGCCGCCTTTTCAGGCTGAATGCGAAACTCGATGACGCCGTCCAGACTCACCCAGAAACCATCCTTCGTGGGAAAACCCATATCACCTTCTTCACCGAGGTTGAATCTCTGGCTGCGGCAGTCCACGAGGTCGACTCGCTGCACATAAGGATTCAGATAATGGGTGCCCGGTTCGAGCGCCAGTTCCTGCACCCCGCGTTTTCCCGGAGGAACCAGAAGCTGGTTGGGATCGTCGGCCAGCGGGGCGGCCAGATTCGTCATGACGCCCTTGAAACCCGCCGGGATCGTGACGGGCTTGTGTACCTCGACCGCGAACAGGTGCGGATTGATCGGGTATCGTCCGGGGTTCAGAACTCCCGGCATAATGCCCTTGGTGATCGGAACGCCGCCTTCTTCGGTAAGTGCCAGGAACTCTCCGTAACCCAGATCATCGCCTGTCAGACTGATCTTGACGCCCATCTCACCGGAAACAATCTCCACCTGCCGGATCACCTCCCACGACCAGACGTAGGGATTGTAGAAGTATCGCCCTTCCGTCAGTACATCTTTCTGGATCCCCTTGTATTCACCCGAAGGAGCGACTTCCTCACTGTTCGGCAGGTCCTTGCCGATTTTTTTCAGCAGAATCGCGATTTCGCCGCTGCCGACATCGATTCGAAAGCTGGTGTACACCAGCCATGAAAGCCCGGCGCACATCGCACACAGGAACACGACGGCGGCCAGGGGAGCACCACTGGCGGGGCGTCCGGGTTGCCGGGATCGAGGGTCCGAAATCTCTGATAGGCCGGACATCAACATTTCTCCATCATGTCGCTGATCGAACTGCTGCAGCGTCGAGCGGAAAGGATGATTCGCGCTGCGTGAACAGGATGCCTGAGTGTGTCGGGTAACAACGAGAGGACTGCCCCAGTGGATCACTCATTTCAGAAAATCCCGATCCCGCCGCTAAAATCGGTCACGGAAACGTCCCGAATCCCTTAAACTCGCTCCGGATTCCGGGACATTGCTGGCAATTCGGCGTATCTGGTCAAAAAAACCGGACAACAGGGGGCGGGCATGCTGAAAAGAAGACGATTTCTGAATCTGATGGCCGCCGGACTGGCCGGCAGTACACTGCCGGGGAGCGTGCAGGCGGCTTCTTTTGCTCGAAAACGCCTGGCCGTGGTGACGACGGAATGGCGTTATTTTTCCCACGCATGGCACATGGCAGAGCGGTTTCTGGTGGGTTACCCCCGGAATGGCCGCTGGCATCGCCCGCCGCTGGATGTTGTGGCTGCGTATGTTGATCAGACGCCGGAAAATGACCTCAGTCGCAGGCGGTCAGAGGAATTCGGTTTCCCGATCCATGCCACGATCGCCGACGCGCTGCGCTGCGGCAGTGACCAGCTGGCCGTGGACGCGGTCCTGATCATCGGTGAGCACGGGAACTATCCAAAGTCTGAGTTTCAGCAGACCATGTATCCGCGGTACGAGTTCTTCCGTCAGGTAACCGACGTGTTTCGTCAGGATGGGCGGGCGGTCCCGGTCTTCAACGACAAGCACCTGTCCTGGAAATTCGAGTGGGCGAAGGAGATGGTCGAGATCTCACAAGAGCTGCAGTTTGGCTTCTCGGCCGGATCGTCCTTGCCGGTGACGTGGCGTATGCCGGCGATCGAGATGCCGCCAGCAGCCGACGTGACGGAAATGATGTGTGTCGCCATCGGCGGAATCGACAGCTATGACTTTCATGCCCTGGAAGTCATTCAGTGCATGGCCGAACACAGACGGGGCGGCGAAACCGGTGTCAGCGCGGTACAGGCACTCCAGGGTGAAGCCGTCTGGCGCGCCATGGATGCCGGAAGCTGGGCTGCCGGGGGCTGGGACCCTGTGCTGTTTGAGGCCTGTCTGTCCCGCAGCCAGACACTCACTCAGCCCGAAACATACAGCCATCGCTACCCCACCCCCGAACAAATTCGTGAGTGGGTAAGTGATCCGATCGCCTATCGCATCGAATACACCGATGGCGTCCGAGCCACCATGCTGCTGATGAATGGACTTGTCGGTGACTTCACTTTTTCTGCCCGGTTGCAGGGCCAGTCAGAACCTCTGTCGACTCTCTTTTATCTCCCGCCCACGCCGAATGTGACCTATTCTGCTGAGCTGATGGCGAAAGCCGAGGAGACGTTCCTGAAGGGAAGATCGCCCGATCCGATCGAGCGCACACTGCTGACGTCAGGACTGGTTGAAGCCGGATGTCAGTCACTGGCCAAAGGACAAATCCGGCTGGAAACGCCGCATCTTGACGTCAGATACCAGCCAATCTGACCCGCAGCCGGCACCGGCGCCCGATATCGGCAGAAGGTGCTCTGCCGACGCAGCACGGGTCCTGATAGAATCCCCCGTCATCAAAATGGCCATGCGTTCAGGTGCGTGGCATGATTCAGCCAGGGGATGGATTCCCGATGGGACACAGCGCTGCACACTTGAAGGGCGGTTCTTTGCGATTCCGATGCCTGGTGGGATCCTGGCGACTGGACTGTCGCATCGCACTTCTGCTGTCTTTGTCATGCCTGACTGCCGGATGTGCCGCCGTCCCGTATTCCTTTGGAACGGCTTCTGGATATCGCACGTCTGCTGAACTGCAGGACGTTACGGGGCCTCAGATTGAGCGCGGCCGGCCGCATGCGGTCATTGACAGCGTCGGCTGGGTCTGGGGAATCCCCGCGAAGGTCGTGCTGCTCGACCGTCGCGTGGAAAACCATCGCATTGACAGCGACACCGAGGCGGCGATAGCCGAGTATCTTGACGACAATCAGTTGTCCACAGTCAAGGTTCGCCTGAATCAGTATCATCCGGGAGATGATTGGCGGCGACTGGCGGCCAACAAGTCGGTCGGCGCCGGCTGGCGTTACACGCTGGGTGCGATCAGCGTTCTGGGGGAAACTCTGATCCCGGGACGCATCTTCGGCAGTGACCACTACAATCCGTTCACGAATACCATTCATTTGTACTCCAGCGTGTCCGCCATCGCGATTCATGAAGGCGGTCATGCGAAGGACTTCGCGAGGCGGCGATGGAAGGGGACGTCTGCGGCATTGTATCTGCTGCCGGGCGTACCACTGTATCATGAGGCCGTCGCCACCAGTGACGCTCTGGGGTATGTGCTGGTAACCGGAGATCTGCCGGCGCAGCATGAGGCCTATGAGATCCTGTATCCGGCTTACGGCACGTACGTCGGCAATGCCATTTCCGGACCCGTTCCGTTCGGCTATTTCGTCGGCCTGATCGGGGGTCACGTGGCCGGTCAGCTGGCGTCGCGACAACTGCCGCACTGAAGCTGACGACCGCAGATCGAGCGGCCGCAGGACCGTTCCGGCTGAACTGCGGCAACTCTCAGGCGCCGGGATTACGGTGCCGTAAACCGGCGACTGCTGGATTTCTGCGCGGTTGGAAAATCGTCCGGGACTGGAATTGTCACATTGCCGGTGGCGGCCCATTCCGTTCCCCGTTGCAGGGTGGTGATGAAACCGACACATTCCTGAGAATACTCGGCGTGTCCCATCGGCGTATGAAACACTCGCCCCTTGCCGTATTGGACGATCAGGATCATGGGTTCGTGCCGTCCGGTAATCTGAGATTCCGCGGTGGCCAGGATCTGCATGTTCTTGGCGGGACCTCTCAGCTTGTCGTACAGTTCGTCTCGGGCGTGCATCCATTCCAGCGGCATGCCGTGCACGATCGGGTGGCGGGCGTCGCGGACCACGATGGGAAATTCGATCTGCGGGCCGTGGTTCCCGCCGTTTCCGGGGCTGTCATCGCGCACGACTTCGCCTTTGTCGTTCACATAAACATAGGGGCCGTCTTTTTCATTCCGGCCGCCCCAGCCACCCAGCCCGATCATCTCATTGTACTCCGCCCATTCGGGGAACGAATTGTCAGCGGCGTGAATCACCACGAAGCCACCTCCGCCGCGGACGAACTGCTCGAAGGCCAGCTGGGTGCTGCGAGGCCACGCTGCAGCACCATGGCCGAAGTTGCTGACCACAACGGCGTAGTGACTGAACTCCGGCTGAAAATTCGGGTCCGTCCCCTGCGGCGCAGCCGTGGCAATCTCAACGGAAAAGAGTCCGGTCTGTTCCAGATATGCTTTCATCATTCGGGTTGTTGTCGGCCAGACAGCGTGATTGTTCTGGCCATCCACAATCAGAGCTTTCAGCCGATCAGCCGCGTGCAGCGGCATTGGCCCGGCGAGTGAAATCGCGAGGACCACCAGCGACAAGACATTTCTCATTCCACCATTCTCCCCGATCCGGCACAAGGGTTAGCGCTGCGAATCAGACCAGCGGCGCACCTCGCGCCCAAAGGTCGGAATCCCGCAGCCATCTCATTTTTCGATGACGTTCTGGTCCAGGGTTCTCCACAGATACCATGATGCGACGCTGCGATACGGCGCCCAGATGGCCGCTATCGCTTCCAGCTCCGGACGAGTCGACTGCGGTGACAATGAATAGAGCGAACGCATGGCATTCCGCAGTCCCAGATCATCGGGAGCGAAAACGTCCGGACGGCCGAGGGAAAACAGCAGATACATCTGCGCCGTCCACCGACCGATTCCCTTCACCTGAACCAGTTCCGCAATTGCCGCTTCGTCCGATCCCGCCGCGATCCTCCGAAAGTTAATTGTACCATCCAGCGTACAGCGCGTCAGCTCACGCAGGTAGCTGCGCTTCTGCTGCGAAATTCCTGCGAGCTGCAGCTGGTCGTCCGACAGCAGATTCACGGCCGCCGCACGAATCCTGCCTCCCGGCAACAGGCTCTGCAGGCGATTGCGGATCGTTCGCGCGGCGGCCACGGAAATCTGCTGCGAAATTATCGAACGCACCAGAACCTGGTAGCCACCGCGTTGAATCTTCAGCGTGAACGGTCCGATCGTGTGAATCGCACGTCCCAGGATCGGGTCAGCCAGTGTCAGCTGGCGAATTGCCTTTCGCAGATGGCGGGAATCTTTCAACATCGCAAAAATGCTCCACATGGCTCCTTGCGCCTGATCACCCACGGTTTCAGGTCGCGCGTCAGTTCTGCTTCCTGTCGCTTCTCAGAGGCTCTCACAACACCGGGACAGGCACCCTTTGGCAGTCATATTTCGCAGGATATTTCGCAGGATTTTTCGCAGTACCGCGGGAGCCGGTCCCGGTTTTGTCTGAGCCTCTCAGTTGACAGCAGGAGCCATGCTGGTGCTGTGATTCAGGCGGCACATCCTGCAATGGGACGATCCGGCACAACCGGATCCCGACAGCACGACGAGGCACGCAACACAGCTTGTATTGAGACGATGCGTACGTATACTGTACGTATACTGGAGGTCGGTTCTGTTTGCCACAGAGCAGGGGGTGCTCAGATGCTGTATTGGAATCCCGTCGGTCAGCGGCTGCCGCGACAGTTCATCGCGATAGCCGCGGTTGTATTGAGCAGTCTGGTTTCGGTGAGGCACTGCATTGGGCGGACGCCAGCGGATGAGGCGAGATCCCCCGCTGTGGACAGCGCCGATTCGGTCGTTGATTTCGGACGCGAGATCGCTCCGATTCTCCGTGAACGCTGTCTTGGCTGTCACGCCGAAAAGGCATCGGGAGGGCTGCGACTGGAGACCCGGGAGCGGCTGCAGAAGGGGGGAGATTCCGGCCCGGCCGTGCTGGCAGGGGATGCCTCAGCGAGCCTGCTCTGGCAGCGTGTCTCGGCCGATCAGGATTCCGCTGAGAAAATGCCGCCCGACGGTTCTCGTCTGACGCCGCGGCAGGTAACCGCACTTCAGCGCTGGATCGATCAGGGGGCGAACTGGCCGAAAGAGCAGGTGCTCAGTTCGCCTCAGGCCGCAGCAGCCCGGCACTGGGCTTACCAGCGGGTCCGTCGTTCGGATCCTCCGGCCCGACCGGACACCGGCTGGGCAAGAAATGAGATCGACTGTTTTGTGGCAGCGAGCCTGGCAGATCTCGCGATGACACCTGCGCCCGAGGCCGATCCGCTGACGCTGCTGCGGCGTGTCACGCTGGACCTGACGGGGCTTCCCCCGTCGCCGGCGGACCTGGATGGTTTTCTGGCAGACCGTGCGACGGGAGCCTACGAACGTGCCGTCGATCGGCTTCTGATGTCCCCGGCCTACGGAGAACGGTGGGCACGCCCATGGCTGGACCTGTGCCACTTTGCAGACACTGACGGTTATCTGACGGATCAACTGCGGCCTGTTGCCTGGCGTTATCGGCAGTGGCTGATTCAGGCGCTGAATGAAGATCTGCCCTTCGATCAGATGACGCTCTGGCAGCTGGCAGGTGACCTGCTGCCGGATGCCACTCCGCAGCAGCTCCTGGCGACTGGTTTTCTCCGAAACACGCTCAGTAATCGGGAAGGCGGAGCCGACCTGGAAGAATACCGGGTTGAGCAGATTATCGATCGGACAACACTGGTGGGTATCGGCTGGCTGGGGTTGACGATTGGTTGTGCGAGGTGTCATGACCACAAATACGACCCGGTCACGCAGGAGGATTTCTTCCGGCTGTACGGGTTTCTGGACCAGACGGATGAAGTCAATATCGACGCACCGCTGCCCGGTGAGCAGGCGGAATTTGCATCCGGATACGCTGAGTATCGGCGAAAACGTGATGAGCTGCTGGTGCCTGTCGGTGGCGAGCTGCAGGCGCTTCAGGCAGCCTGGGAGAAGCGGCTGCTGCACGCGGCGGCTCATCCGGCCGAAGATCCGATCTGGGATCGGCAGTGGGAGGTCCTGGGGCTGGTCTGGGGAGGAGGTCTGGGTGAGGGTCAGCTGGAAGGCTGTGTGATCGTACAGACTCCGGTGACCGCCCGAACACAGGATGAAGCCGACCGACTGCAGGATTATTTTCTGGCAAGCGGTTCGCTGACAGACGAAGCTGCTTTTGCGCGGCTCAGGCTGTCGGAACTTCGGAGCCAGCTGATCGCGCTGCGGCAGGGCGTTCGCTGGCCCACGCGCGCTCCGGTGATCCGTCAGGCGAGATTTCCCCGTCCCGTTCATGTCCATGTGCGGGGCGACTTCCGTGTTCCGGCACAAAGGGTGTCCCCCGAGATCTTCAGATGGCTGACTGCCACAGCAGAGACGGCAGTCAGTGAGCGGAACTCCGGGGCTGAAGGGGCGAGTTCTGCGGGCTGTGGAGATCCGTCAATTCCGGGAATCCCAAACGGCTCCCAGCCAACGCGTGTGGATCTTGCCCGGTGGCTGCTGGCGCCCGAGAATCCGTTGACGTCGCGCGTGGCCGTCAACCGCATGTGGCAGGAATTTTTTGGACGCGGGCTGGTCGATCCGGGCACGGATTTCGGCCTCCGTGGACAGCCTCCCAGCCACCCGCAGCTGCTGGACTGGCTGGCCAGTGAATTCATCACCCGTGGCTGGAGCGTAAAGCACATGCACCGACTGATCGTGACCTCGGCAGTCTATCGGCAGTCATCGCGTGCGGAGCCCGCGCTGATCCGGCGTGATCCGCAGAATCGCCTGCTGGCGCGACAGCTTCCGCTGCGATTTTCCGCTGATCAGGTGCGGGATGCGGCTCTGTCGGTCAGTGGCCTCCTGGATCGTCGCATCGGCGGTCCCAGTGTGTTTCCGCCTCAGCCGGAAAGCGTTTCGAAGGAAGGTTACTCCAATGTCTGGAAGAACAGTGAAGGGGCGGACCGCTATCGACGTTCCGTCTACACCTGGCTGCAGCGACTGTCGCCGTATGCGCAGAACGTGACGTTCGACGCACCACCAGCCAATTCCCTCTGCACAGTCCGCAGCCGTACGAATTCGCCACTGCAGGCGCTGACGCTGCTGAACGATCCGGTATTTTTCGAAGCGGCACGGCATCTCGCACAGAACATGCTGCGTGAACGCTGCGATGACGATCGCGCCCGCATCTCGGCGCTCATTCGGCGAGCATTGTCGCGCACGCCGACGTCAGAAGAACAGGTTATCCTGCTGGCATTTCTGGAGGGCCAGCGGACGCTCCTGAAAGATGATCCGAAAGAGACTGCCAGACTGACGACAGTTCCGCTGTTGTCTGAGAATTCAGCGGATTCGGGCGCACCGGCATTGCCGGCCTCATCGGCCGAGAGTGCGGCCGAGAGTGCGGCCGAGAGTGCGGCCGAGAGTGCGGCCGAGAGTGCGGCCGAGAGTGCGGCCGGGAGTGCGGCCGGTGCGGTACAGGCGGAAACAACACTGATTCCGCTGGCGGCACCCGACGCAGACCAGATCGAACTGGCGGCGTGGACCAGTCTGTGCAGCGTGGTTCTGAATCTCCACGAATTCATCACACGGGATTGAACACCATGTTTTCTGATGTGTGCACTGCCCGGCGGCAATTCCTGCAGCACTCCGCCTGTGGCCTCGGGGCAATCGGGCTGAGCGAACTCCTGGCGTCTGACGGAATCCGGCGAGCGGCGGGATCTGAGTCGACAGCGCCAGCGGCCCCTCGGAATCCGCTGGCACCGCAGAGTCCTCATTTTGCAGCTCGAGCGAAAAACGTCATCTTTATCTTCATGTCCGGCGGGCCCAGCCATCTGGATTTGTTCGACCCGAAACCCGAGCTGAATCGTTTTCATGGGCAGCCGGTCCCGCAGTCGTTTCTGGATTCGCTGGCGGACCCGGTGATTAAAGGGGGAGCCCGTTGTTTCGGCAGTCCCCGAAAATTTCGGTCGTTCGGCGAGTCGGGCATGGAGTTCTCAGACTTTCTGCCGCATCTGGGCGCCTGCGCCGATCAACTCTGCATGATTCGGTCCATGTACACCACAACCAGCAACCACGATCCGGGGCAGTTGCTGATGCAGTGCGGGACTCTGCTGTTCGGGCATCCTTCCATGGGCGCCTGGGTGACTTACGGTCTGGGCAGTGAGTCTCAGGATCTTCCGGGGTTTGTCGTTCTGACGTCAAATTCGGGTGAGGGTATCGATGGCGGGTCAGCGCTGTGGAGCAATGGATTCCTGCCTTCGAATTATCGCGGTGTGACCTTTCGCGGCGTGGGTGATCCGATCCTGCATCTGTCAAATCCTGCCGGGATTTCATCACGACTGCAGCGACAGCGGCTGGATGCGGTCCGCAGTCTGAATCAGGTGCGGCTGACACAGACCGGAGACGCGGAGATCGCGGCGAGGATTGAGGCGTATGAACTGGCGTTTCGGATGCAGACGGCCGCGCCGGATCTGGTGGATTTTTCGGACGAAACGGACGCAACGCGCCGGATGTACGGGCTCGAACACGACGTGACGCGGCCGTTTGGCGTCAATTGTCTGCTGGCACGGCGAATGGTGGAGCGGGGCGTCCGGTTCGTGCAGATGTATCACTCCACCTGGGACGACCACAACGACCTCAACTCACACCTTGCGAAGAACACGGCGATGACGGATCTGCCCGCCGCTGCCCTGATCCGTGATCTGGCACAGCGCGGACTGCTGGACGAGACGCTGGTCATCTGGGGCGGAGAATTCGGACGAACTCCGATGCACGAGATTCGTCGCGGTACAACGCCCGGGAAGGAAGGGCGTGACCATCATCCCTTCGGCTTCACGATGCTTCTGGCCGGTGGCGGCGTCCGCCCGGGATTTATCCTGGGAAGGACCGACGAGCTGGGCTACCATGCGGTCGAGGATCGGGTCCACGTCCATGATCTTCAGGCCACGATCCTTCATTGTCTCGGTCTGGACCACACCGCGCTGACATTTCTCCATCTGGGACGTGAGTTCCGCCTGACGGATGTGGCGGGCCAGGTGGTTCACCGCGCACTGGCATGATCTGAACCCGTTTTTCCCTGTCTGGCCTGTGGCCGATTTTTTTTGTTGTCTGAGGGAACCTGTCGTGAACGTGACTTCGTTCCGAGACTGTTTTTCGTCAATGGCCCGCGGTTCGCTGATGAGGGCATTTTCGCTGCTGATGTGGACACTGGTCGGACTGTTTCAGGGATCCCTGCCGGGCTCGTCAATGGCTGAAGAACCGGAGTTCCAGCGGCCCGAGTATCAGATTCATCGGGCCGGGCAGGAAATTACGATCGACGGCCGACTGGATGAACCGGCCTGGTCTGCCGCACCTCAGGTCGGCGCGTTCCACTTCACCTGGTACAGGGAGGGGCAAAAGGAGCAGTCTGTGGCCAGGCTGCTGTGGGACGACGAAAATCTGTACGTGGGTCACATCTGCGAAGACTCGTATATCAGCGCGATTCATCCGGAACATGACGGCAGGATTCCCGAAGATGACTGTTTCGAGATCATTTTTGCACCGGACCCGGCAAGGCCCGAAGTTTATTTCAACATCGAGTGGAATGTGATCGGCGGGTACGTGGACAACTTTCGGCCGGACGGTCCCACGAAACCTCGTGCCAAAGTGTGGGATGCGGACGGTGTGCGAATTGCCGGAACGTTCGAGGGGACTCTGAACGACGACAGTGACATCGACACCATGTGGGCGGTGGAGGTCGCCGTGCCGCTGAAAAACTTCGAGAAATTCATGCCAGATTGTCCGCCCAGGTCAGGCTCGCACTGGAATCTGAATTTCAATCGTCACGGAGGCCGGACGGATCCACAGTACAGCCAGTGGTCCCGGGCCGATACGGCTGTTCCCAGCTTCCACACGCCACATCGTTTCGGACGTGTCATTTTTTCGGACGTCGTGAGCCCGTCGGACTCCAATGCCCCCTGAAACACTGCCCTCGTGCTGTGGCACTCCTGCCGACGGCCTGTCGGCAGGTCGCATGGGGGTTTCCGAACCGGACGGATTCTTCTGGTCTGGTCGGACGAGAACTGTCGTCTGCTCAGATCGAAACGCTGTATCGGCACATTCGAGGTCAAAAAAACGCGTGAGACCAGCCATGCAGGTGTCAGAGCAACTTTGTCATGTCGGGCCGTGGAGGATTGTTCCGGTGAAGTTGCTTGCTGTTCTGACTGGCGCGAAAATGGCAGTGGGCCTGACCATGGCAGTGGGCCTGACCATGGCAGTGGACGACGGAGACGATCAGTCGTCGCAGCCGACGGGCGCGGCGTTTTTCGAACAGTCTGTGCTGCCGATTCTGCAGACGCATTGCTATGAGTGCCACAGTCATACTGCGGGGCAGGCCAAAGGCGGGCTGATGCTCGATTCCCGCGAGGGCTGGGCGCAGGGGGGCGATTCGGGGCCGGCCGTGGTACCGGCAGATCCCGATCAGAGTCTGTTGATCCGGGCCGTTCGTCACGATGACCTGCAGATGCCGCCAAGCGGCCGACTGAAACCGGTCCAGATCGCCGTTCTGGAGCGGTGGGTGAAGGATGGCGCGACTGATCCGCGTCGTCTGCCTGCGACTGTCCCTGCTGATTCAGGCGGGATCGACGCAGCCCGGCGCCACTGGGCGTTTCAGCCGATCCGCACTGTATCACTGCCTGCCGTCAGGAACACGCACTGGCCGTCGCAGGAGCTGGATCATTTCATTCTGGCCGGGCTGGAGGCGGCGGGGCTGCATCCGGCCGCTGATGTGGATCGTTTTCTGCTGCTGCGGCGGGTCAGTCTGGATCTGACCGGCCTGCCGCCCCAGCCG
>SYLK01000004.1 GCA_005809115.1 Planctomyces sp.
GGCGGCAATGGGGATTCGTCTGGCGGAGCCCCGCACCGCAGCCCTCCGTGCGGGCTGAGTCGAGCGTGCCTGGACACGCTTTGCCGGCTGCAGGGATCCTCTATAATCCGCCCGCTGCACTGGCGCTGGCGGGATGCCGTGTGCGGGATGCAGTGTGCGTGCTGTCGATTCGCCGGATCTTCCCTGCCTGGTCAGGACTCCGCGAATTGTGGACACGAAATCCGGCTGGCTGGGTGAAAACGCGGTGTGAACACCAGTCCCGATCGGGGCAATGTGCGTCAAATGAGGCATTCGGATGACCGTTTTTCTCGGAATTGACATCGGCACCAGTGGGACTCGAACTCTGGCCGTGCAGGAAGACGGTCAGATACTCGCAACAGCGACGGCCGAATACGGACTCAGCAGTCCGCGTCCCGGCTGGTCCGAGCAGGATCCCGCAGACTGGTGGAGCGCAACGGTCCGCACGATCCGGCGCGTCATGAGATCTGCACACCTGAAACCCGCCGACATCGGAGCGATCGGACTCAGCGGCCAGATGCATGGCAGTGTTTTTCTGAACAGGTCCGGAGAAGTGATTCGGCCGGCGATCTTGTGGAACGACCAGCGGACGGCATCGGAATGTGAGGAGATTGAATCGCGGGCTGGCGGTCGGGCCAGATTGATTGAGCTGGTGGCCAACCGGGCGCTCACGGGTTTTACAGCGCCAAAGATTCTCTGGCTGAGGAATCTGGAGCCGAGGAATTTTGACAGGACGGTTCAGATCCTGCTGCCCAAGGACTACGTCCGTTACCGCCTGACGGGCGAGTTTGCGACGGAGGTCAGTGACGCATCGGGTACTTTGTTGCTGGATGTGGTGAATCGAAAGTGGTCACAGCAACTTCTGGAAAAGCTGGAACTCCGTGTCGGCCTGCTGCCTGCGATGTACGAATCCGAGGACGTGACGGGGAAGGTTTCCGCTCGGGTGGCGGGGGAACTGGGTTTGCTGGCGGGCACGCCGGTGGTTGGGGGCGCGGGCGATCAGGCGGCGAGTGCGATCGGCAGTGGCGTGGTCAGGCGGGGCATCGTATCGGCCACCATGGGAACCAGTGGAGTCATATTCGCGCATTCCGACGAGGTTCAGGTGGATCCGGCCGGCCGGCTGCATACGTTTTGTCATGCGGTGAGGGGCAAGTGGCACGTGATGGGCTGCGTGCTCTCCGCCGGCGGCAGTCTGCAGTGGTTTCGCAATCAGTTGTGTGAAGCCGAAGTCCGAGTCGCGAAGCGCCGGAAGATCGATCCCTATCAGGTGATCACGGATCAGGCCGCGGATGCTCCTGCGGGATCCGAAGGACTGTTTTTTTTGCCGTATCTGACGGGTGAAAGGACACCGCATGCGGATCCCTCTGCCCGGGCGTGCTGGATTGGACTGAGTCTGCGTCACGGAAAAGGACACATGGCGCGAGCGGTGATGGAAGGCGCCACATACGCCATGCGAGAAACGCTCGATCTGATTCGCGAACTGCGGATCCCGGTCGAGCAGATTCGGCTGTCGGGTGGCGGGGCCCGCAGTCAGTTCTGGCGCCAGATGCAGGCGGACATTTATGGGCAGTCTGTCTGCACGATCAATGCCGAGGAGGGGCCGGCGTATGGTGCGGCACTCCTTGCCGCATCCGGGGCCGGTGCCTACAGAGACGTAACGGAGGCCGGCAGAGCCGTGATTCGAGTGGTCTCACGGACGTCGCCGAGGAAGGCGACATCTCAGGTTTACAGCTCCGCGTTCCCGGTCTATCAGCGTCTCTATCTGGCACTGCGGGATGAGTTTGCGGCGATTCAGGCGCTGCTTCAGGACCGGCCAGAAATCAGTTGAACAAATTTTCTGGTCAGGGAAGCACAGCGCCCTTCTGACCGGAATCACGCAGGTGTGTGACAGGGGTGGACCTGAATGTTTCGTTTTGACCGTAAAATGGCTGCATGAAATCGTCGGCGAGCTGATGAACTGATCGAGCGAATCCGCATTCGGGGTGCAGGATTCATGCGGCCGAAGTTTTCCTGAGTTTGTTCAACTGATTTTTTGGCCGGTCCTGAGCAGAAACCTTCCGGGAATCCGAACAAGTCCTGAACGATCTGCCGCACGCCGGCGGGATTCTGAATCATGCCATTCGAGAACTACGATGCCATTCTGCTGGTTTCATTCGGCGGCCCGGAGAAGCCGGAGCACGTCATGCCGTTTCTGGAGAACGTCCTGCGCGGCCGACCAGTCCCGCGCGAACGCATGCTGCAGGTGGCTGAACATTACTACCACTTCGGCGGCGTCAGCCCGCTGAATGCACAGTGTCGCGATCTGCTGGCAGCGCTCCGGACGGAACTCGATGCGCACGGAATTTCGCTGCCGCTCTACTGGGGCAACCGCAACTGGCACCCGTTGCTGGTCGACACAGTTCGTCAGATGAAGCAGGATGGTGTCCGCCGGGCCCTGGCCTACGTGACATCCGGGTTCAGTTGCTATTCCGGCTGTCGCCAGTATCGCGAGAACATCGCGGCGGCCCTGCAGGCGGCAGACGCGAACGAGATGCAGGTCGGCAAGCTTCGTGTGTTCTATAATCATCCGGACTTCATCGCCGTTCTCACAGACAGACTGCGTCAGGCACTGGATTCGTTTGAGCCGCCGCTGAGGGAGCAGGTGCGGATCGCCTTTACGGCACACAGCATCCCCGCAACGATGGCGGACACATCGGACTACGTCCAGCAGCTCCAGGAGACGTGTCGCCTGGCAGCGAGTTCGCTTGCGCTGCCGCCGTCGCACTGGAGGCTGGTGTATCAGAGCCGCAGTGGCCGACCGCAGGATCCGTGGCTGGAGCCCGACATTCTGGACTGGCTGAGAGATCAGAACGCTGCCGGCGTCAGAAACGTCGTAATCGCCCCGGTCGGATTTCTCTCCGACCACATGGAAGTGCTGTATGACCTTGACGACGAAGCCAGAAAACTTTGCGAACTGCTGAATATTCGCCTGGTCCGGGCCGGCACGCCCGGTCATGATCCGCGATTCGTGGGGCTGATCCGCAAGCTGATCGAGGAGCGGATCGCAGGGGCACACCGCGAATGCGTGGGGCAGTACGGGCCTTCCCATGATGTCTGTCCGGACGACTGCTGCCCGCCACCGCTTCGGACGCGGCCGGTGGCGGAGACGCGCTGACGGGCTGGCAGCCGGCACCACTCAGCCGGCCGCTATCCCGACACGGAGAACCTTTGTTCGTTGGGGTGCCTGCATTCCTCTTCGGCCGTGCGGATGACGCCGGCGAGTTTCGTGGATGCATCCAGGAGACCGCGAATCTGCGACCGCAGGGGCCGCATGAACTCTTCGTCGACCCGGTGACTCACAGGGTCGTTCCACTGCTGCTTAGCCTCCACCCAGGACTGTTCCAGCTTTCGGAGAGCATCTTCAAGTCCGGCGGCCGGGGAAATAAAATCCGCTCGTTTCATGGAATGAGATCCTGAGAGGTCCCCGGGAAACGCTGGATAATTGCAGTCAGGTGTCCAGGCCAGTTAAAATCGAGATGGGCGCATCGGCTGAGCATATCCCGATCAGTGCCTCGGA
>SYLK01000409.1 GCA_005809115.1 Planctomyces sp.
ACCACTCGCGAAGCAACGCGGCCACGGAGCTTTTGTCAGGGGTTCTAATTCTTTCCAGCAGACGTAATGTGCCGGGAGCAGGATAGTGTCTGTCAATCAGGATTCCATGTCATTTCGTACAGACTCGGCGTTTTCCCCTGCCGGCAATGAGCAGGCCCTGTCCGCTGACAGCGCAGCGGCATCGCCGACACGCGCGACGTCCGTCCTGCAGTCGGGGGTGACTGGTCTGGTCGACGCAGTACGCGAGCCGGCTCAGCCGATTCTGTTAGTTCGTGCCGACGGTCACATCGTCGGCTGGAATCGGGGCGCGATGCGTCTTTACGGGTACACCGCGGAAGAAGCGCTCGATCTGCGTCTGGCAGATCTTTACCCCCGACACCAGGCAGGCCGGGCGGCGGAACTGCTGCAGAGGCTGGCTGAAAACGTTGAGCACGAATCGTCTGAAGCAGACCGGGTTTCGAAATCCGGGGAACTGCTGCAAGTGTCCAGCACCATGTGTCGGCTGGCGGGAACTGACGGGACTGAGGGAGTTCCGGCCGTCTTCGTCGCATTCGAACGAGACATCACGGAACAGTGCCATCGGCTGGCGCGACTGCAGATGATGGCGGATTCTCTGGAGCAGCAGGTCCGCGTGCGGACGGCCGTGCTGGAGGAGCATGAGCGGCGTCTGGCAGCAATCCTGCAGACCGCGGGTGATGCCATCATCACGTTCGGAGAAGACGGGACAATGGAATCCGTGAATCCTGCCGCTGAGCGGATGTTTCTTCAGAGCACCGACAAGCTCACGGGACAGAACGTCCGGTTGCTGTTACCGGCTCGGTTCCGAGACGTGCATGAATCCAACGTCATGGCGTTTCTGCAGAATCGCCGCGAGGAAATTGCGGGGTTCCGGCATGAAGTGACGGGACTCCGGTCCGACGGATCGACGTTCCCAGCCGATCTGGCGCTCAGTGAATTCCGCGACGGCAGTCAGCAGCTTCTGACGGCGTTCATCCGCGATAACTCGGATCGCAGCCTGCTGCAGCGGCAGGTTCTGCAGGCAGCGGAAGAGGAACAGCACAGAATTGGTCGGGACCTGCATGACGGACTGCAGCAGGAACTCGCCGGGCTCGGCATGATTGCTCACAGCCTGTTCGAAAAATTGTCAGCCGGAGGATTCGCGGAAGCAACCATCGCGGCACGACTGTCGAGCGGAATCGCGCAGACGCTCAACAATGTGCGCCTGCTGGCCCGCAGTCTGGTGGCACTGGAGGTCAGTGACTATGGATTGTCTGAATCGCTGAGAACACTGGCGCAGCAGACCCAGGATCGATCCGGAGTGCGGTGTGTCGTGTCCTGCGAGGACGCGCCGGCGACGATGGATGATGTCGTGGCAACGCATCTGTACCGAATTGCCCAGGAGGCGGTGACCAACGCACTGAAACACGCCCGCGCGACGCAGATCGACATGGTATTGCGGGAGATTGACACGCACATCGTGCTGCGAATCTCCGACAACGGCGGAGGTATCGATCGGCGACTGAATTCCGGAAACGGCATCGGTCTGCGCGCTATGGAATATCGCGCCGGCCTGATCGGAGGCACACTGCGCGTGGATTCAGCGGCGGACTGCGGAACCCACGTCGCCTGCAGGGTACCCATCGTTGAACCCTTGCCCACGAAACGCAGAACCGGATGAATTCCGAGGGATTGGTGCGGCATTCAGAATGCGATCCTGCGTTTTGTGTTTCGTGACATTCACACATCGCAGGACTGCCTGGTGCGCACGTTCGAATCACCGCTGAGATTGGGAATCTGCAGTGCAGTTTGGCACGGGCCGAATTCCCTGCCCAGGCCGCGCATTCGCAGCGTGCGGGGGCGCTGTTTCAATTGCAAAGCCGCCGATTCCGACGTAAACTCATGCCCTCAGGTTCCAGCGTTTTTCTGCGGCTGTGGTGTAGTGGTAACACATCAGCTTCCCAAAAGGCAAAAAGCTGGTTCCATTCCCGGCAGTCGACAATACACAACCTGTTTTCCTTCCGTAAGTTGCGGAAACCTGCTCATTCCGGGCAGTGAGGAAATTCACCAATCAGCCCCCGCTCTTGTGATGCGGAAGTGGGGGCACGATTCTGAAGACCCTCATTTCGGGAGTGAGTGCAATGGCTCGCAGGCCAGCGTACGGGAAACACAAAGGGCAGGCACGAACGACATTCAACGGCAAACGGGTGTATCTCGGCCAGTTTGATTCGCCTGAGTCACACGAAAAGTTTCAGCTGATCATGGCCCAGTGGGAAGCGGACCATGCAAAACGTGGCACCACGATGCCGGTTGCGATGACAGTCAACCGAGTGGCCTATCTGTTCCTGAAGCATGCAGAAACGGAGTATGTGCGCGACGGTGTGCCGACCGGTGAAGCCGCCAACTTCCGGCATGCACTGAAAAATCTGACCAACTGCTTTCACGGCGTGAGGGTCCTGGACTTCGGGCCGAAGAAACTCAAAGATCTGGTCGCCCGCATGGTCGATTCGGGTCTGAGTCAGTCCTCGGTAAACAGCCGCCTGCGACGGATCAAACAGGTGTTCGACTGGGCGGTGAGCGAGGAACTGATTCCGGTTGACGTGGCACAAGAGCTGCGGACGGTAAAGGGGATTCGCGTCGGCAAAACCAAAGCGGCCCCGCCGACACCGAAGCCGGCAGTCAGTATCCCGCACGTGGAGGCCGTCAAGCCGTTTCTCACTCGCCCTATCCGGGGAATGGTCGAGTTCATGCTGTTGACCGGGTGCCGTCCATCCGAGGCCGTGCGAGCCCGCTGGAGCGAGATCAGTACGAAGGGGAGCGTCTGGTCGTATGTTCCGAAGCGTCACAAAACATCGCACAAGCTGTGCTCCCGGCGAATCCTGATCGGCCCCCTATGCCAGCGGGTGCTGGCCGGGCTGCGAGAGCACAGCCGCAGCGATTATGTCTTCGATCCGCAGGTGGGGCTCGAAGACTTCGTGCGGAAATCATATCGGACCGGAGCTGGTGCCAGAAAAGTCGGGGTGCGGTATTCCGTCCACAGTCTGAATTCTGCTGTTCGCAATGCCT
>SYLK01000410.1 GCA_005809115.1 Planctomyces sp.
CGCGTTCCGGTCAGTCCCTATGAAGTACTGCTCACGGGGCGCGGAACAGTGGAGGACCGGATCTGGATTTTCGCTGATGCGCTGCGACAACGACAGATTGATGCCGTCCTGCTCAGTTCTGATGTGCCGGCCACGGGCAGTGGAGTGCTGGATACTTCGGACTGGCTGGTGGCGGCACTGCTCGAGACCGAAATCCTAGTGTTTGACCCGCGCCGTGGCGCGCCCGTGCCTGCCGCGGCTGACACCGATCCGCTGGTGACCCAGCCGGTGGGTGCCGCAGAATTGTCCGGCCACGCCCGCTGGAAGACACCAGTCGTGCAGTTGATCGTGCAGCCCGCGTCGCTGTCACCGCGTATGCTGATGCTGCAGTCTCAGCTGCCGGCCGAACAGTCCGTCGTACTGTATGAAGAACTGGCCGGCGGAGGCAGCGAAATCCGACCCCTCCTGGACCGAGTCGCCACCGCCGGGACGGGACTCTGGCAGACCGACAGAATCACTCTGTGGGGCTATCCCGAGGCCCGGGCTCTGGCCGCCGGAGCGCTGTCCGAAGAACAACAACAGGCCTGGTCCCTGCTGATGAGACCGTATGACGCACCGTTCGAACGCGATCCGCTGAAATCGGATGAACTGCTGCAGGATCCCGGCGCAACCGAAGAGGAACTGTCCGAAGAACTCAAAATGGAACGCCGCATGAAAATGCTGCAGGAGCGTGTGGAACGAATCAGCCAGTCCAGCGAAGAACTGTTCGGACGCGCTTCAAAACGGCTCCTGAAGGTTCGCCTGGAACAGGTCATGGGCGCGACCGATGTCGGAATGATCCAGCAACTGCAGCAAATCCGAATCGCCAGCATGCAGGACTTCATTGAAGTCAATATCCCTGTCGGCGACAACAAGGAAGCGCTCGTTCCCTTTCAGCTTCCGGAAGTCATCCGATCCATCCACCGACGAGCCACAGGTGACGCCATGTTCTGGACATCCATCTGCCAGCTCGGACGGGGCGAACATGGAGCAGCCGTGACGACTCTGCGGAATTACCGCCGTCAGTATCCCGGCGATAAATGGACCTTCGCGTCCCTGTATAACGAGGCCATCGCGCTGATCCGACTGGGAGACCTGACCGGGGCTCGCTCCCCTTTGCTCGCTGCCGACGTCGCAGAGAATCCCGAACAACTGCAGGTTCAGTGGGTGCTGTCGCGCCTCCCTGCAGACAGTCCGTCTGCCGTGTCCGCGGACAAGGCACCCGAAACGTCAACGACGAAGCCGCCCACACCAGACCAGCCCACACCAGACCAGCCCACACCAGATCAGCCCACACCAGATCAGCCCACACCAGATCAGCCCACACCAGACCAGCCCACACCAGATCAGCCCACACCAGATCAGCCGGCACCAGATCAGCCGGCAAACGAAACACCAGCGGAGATACCTGGTCCCACGGCCCGGTAACCCAGGTCAACTCATCCGTGGCCAATCCCGCCGACAATAAGGCCGACAGATCCTCCGGCCACAGTCATCAACACCTGACGAGAACCTGCCGCACCTGACAAGACCTCACGAACCGATCGTCTGCTGCGAGGCATCTTCCGCTCGGAGGCATCTTTCGCTCGGAGTCATCGTGCGACAGCAAACTGCCGCAGGCAGCGTTGTCTGCCGGCATGTGCCGCCGACGCTCATTTCACGACAAAGTTCACAAGTCGACCGGGCACAAACACGGACTTCACCACGGACCTGCCTGTCAGATGACGCTGAACTTCGGCCGACTTTTCGACTTCGGTTCGCGCCGCTGCCTCGAACTCACCGCCGGCCAGACCAGCAGGCACGACAATCCGGCCTCTGACCTTGCCGTTGACCTGCACGGGTATCTCGACCACGTGTTCAATCAGCCACTGTTCCTCGTAACGGGGCCATGGCTCCCAGGCCAGCGAATCTCGGTTCCCCAGCGTTCGCCAGAGTTCTTCGGCGAGGTGTGGTGCGAACGGGCTGAGCAGCAGAACGAAGGGCTGAATCACGCTGACCGGACGAGAATCCTGACCCGACATGAAGTTGGTGAACTCCATCATGCGACTGATGGCCGTGTTGAAGCTGAGTCGTTCGATATCGACCGTCACGGAGCGAATGGTGCGATGCAGCATTCGGAGCTGGTCGTCGGTCGGTTCGCTGCGGGAAATCGCAGAGTTCAGCACCACATCCTCGGCGCGTTCGTCGACAACCATGCGCCAGACGCGGCTGAGAAATCGGTAGACGCCTTCGACGCCACTCATCTGCCAGGGTTTCACCTGCTCCAGAGGCCCCATGAACATCTCGTAAAGTCGCAGCGAATCGGCGCCATAATCACGGACGACATCATCCGGATTGATGACGTTTCCCCGCGATTTGGACATTTTTTCGCCGTTCTCGCCCAGAATCATGCCCTGATTGACAAGCCGGTGGAAAGGTTCTGCAGTGCTGACATGGCCACGGTCAAACAGAACCTTGTGCCAGAATCGCGAATACAACAGGTGCAGTACGGCGTGCTCCGCACCTCCGACATACAGATCCACCGGCATCCAGTACCGTTCCACTTCAGGATCAATGAACTGCTGCTCGTTTCGCGGATCGCAGAATCGCAGGTAATACCAGCAGCTTCCGGCC
>SYLK01000411.1 GCA_005809115.1 Planctomyces sp.
ACGCTCAAAGAGCAATCAAAACACTGGCTCGCGGTAGTTCTCCGATCCTCCAGAACCAGCTTCAGACCACTTACTGAACATTCACACCTCTGCTGGTTTTGAAGCGCCCATGAGTGGCTGGTTTTGAAGCGCCCAATGACACCGAGTGAAACGATTTCCCCCGACAGTTCCGCCACCTCGACTTCTGTCTGTGGGGGCGTCCGGATTCGTCAGGAGAGGCAAGCGATTTGGGACAATCGCTCTACCCTGAGCTGCCCCCGCCCCAGACACACGTCCCGGCACTCGACCCAGGCGGATCGCCGCTATGGCGTCGTCCACGAAGGACTGTCGAGTCTGTTAACAATCTGGCAGACACTCACTGAGAAGGAAATGAACCGCCCGATGCGGACCGGCACGCCGGGTGGTGTGTGAGTGGTTCAGCCGCAAGGCTGCCTCCTGTCCCGATCCTTGTTCGTCGCCGTCATTCGGGATTGAGGAGCGCGGCGAGGCTGTCGGCGTGTGCAATCAGGAACTCACCAGCGTCCTGGTCTGCATCATACGAATAGCTTTCGTGCGAAAAGGTATAGATTCCTTCCACGAACCTCCCATCACTATCCAGCATGAAGCCGGACGAGTCGCCATTGTACCAATCAACACAAGGAAAATACCGGTGTGCGTACACTGGATGCGTCCCGGAGAACGACGATCGGCAGAACTGCATGTACTCGACAAGCTCGTGTGTGGGCCTGACGAACAGTGGCATGCTCGATCCGTCGCGAGGAACCAGGCCAAGTCCATCGCTGTGCAGATAGAACTCCCGAAGTTCGGATGGCAACGAAATTCCCAGCTCCGACTCGAGCCTGGCCAGCGATTCTTCTGACGCGCCAGCCGGCGAATAATGGTCGCACTCTCCCTCAGAATCTGACATCCGCAGGAAGTGATCGATGATGTGTTGCCAGTTTGTCATTTTGTTGTGCCTGCATCGCTGATACGCCGAACGAATCGCGGCCTGTCCGGCAGCAGGATGCCGACGGAAGACTGGCGCTGCAGCAGCCTCGACCGCTGGGACTCGGGATCGGCACGCACCACCGCATCCCTCTGAGAGAGGTTATTTGAGGCTGTGGAGATCTGGAGCGAAACTGACCTGCAGGCGAATTGGACGGTCCACAAAGCGGCCAGCACATGAACACGCGACGTCAGAAGATTCCGAGCTGGTCGCGGGCGTCGTCGGTCATCCGCTCCGGAGTCCATGGCGGTGTCATGGTCAGGACGATCGAGACTTCCTGAACATCTTCGAGCCGTTCCAGCGCCATTTTTGCCTGCTGCACGATCTGCGGGCCGGCGGGACACGCGGGACTGGTCAATGTCATTTCGACCCGGACTTTGTCGTCTTCCTGACTGACGGAATAGACCAGTCCCAGATCAATGATGTTCACCATCAGTTCCGGGTCAATGACCTGTTTCAGGGCCTCGATCAGATCGGTTTCGCTGCTCATGGTTTTGACTCTCGGGAAAGAAGGAAACGTCAGGCTGCCCAGACGGCGTTGTCGCGAATTTCCGTCCGGAACACCCGGATGGGTTCCGTGGCCGGCATGCACAGAGCGCGTCCGGTCTTCAGATCAAAGCGAGCGGAATGACGCGGGCAGATGATGGAACAGTCTGACACGTCGACGAGGCCACTGGTCAGCGGCTGTCCGTCGTGCGAGCAGACGTCCTCAATCACAAAGTACTGATCCTGAATTCTCAGCACGAGAGCCGGCGTATCATCCACGATGACACTGCGACGTTCGCCGGGCAGCAGTTCGTCAGTGCCGATCACGCGTTCCATGCCTGTCTTTCATTCGGGGAAGGCAGGTTCGTGGCTGCCGGGGGCCGCATCAATCCCCAGTCTGGCCTGCACAGCGCGGCTGAGCGTCTCGCGGACAACCTCAATCGGAATCCGGTCGTAAACGCGCTGGAAGAAACCTTCAACGATCATATGCATGGCCTCTTTTCGGGTCATCCCGCGGCTCATGCAGTAGAATACCTGCTCCTGATCAACCTGTCCGGTTGTCGCCCCATGAGTGCACCGTACATCGTCGGCTTCGATCTCCAGGCCGGGAATGGAATCGCACCGCGCATCGGGACTCAGCATCAATGCGTCACTTCGCTGATATCCGTCCGTCTGCTGAGCGACCTTATCGACCTTGATCATGCCGCGCCAGACAACACGTGACTGATCCCGCAGAACCTCCTTGTAGAGCAGATCGCTGTGGGTTCCCGGCTGGCGGTGGTGCTGCTGTGTGAAGTACGAGATTCTCTGCCGGTCCGTGGCAAACGTCACGCCATTCACTTCGGCAGTGGCGGCTCGCCCATTCAGATTGATGTCCTGATGAATGTGAGCCACCCTGCTTCCCAGGCCTACGACGGTCCACTGCAGCGTTCCGCCGGATCCGACATTGCCTGCCTGATGAGCGAAGTGCCATGTCTGCTGATTCCAGTTCTGCAGCTGAACATATCTGAGGGTGGCGTCGCGACCGACAATCAGTTCCACACAACCCACATGCAGACCCGTGCCGCTGCTGTCGGCGGAGGTCGTTTCCTCCAGCAGCGTGGCGCGTGCGCCATCTTCCAGAATCACAAGGGTGTGCCCGAATTCAGCCACTCCGTCGACTTCATGAGCAATCAGGCTGTGCAGGGGCAGTTCCACGGCAACGCCGCGGGGCACATACAGCAGCGTCCCGCTGGTCCAGAAAGCCGCGTGCCACGCCGAAAATCGGTCCGAGTCGGCACGGACCGCCTGCCTCATGAAATAAGGTTGCAGCAACTCCCGATGTTCTGTCAGCATCGTCTGCAGGTCACCAAACAGCACGCCCTGACTGCGCCACTGATCGCCGAGTGCGACATGGACGGTGTAGCCGTCGAGATGCGCGATCGCACCGGCATATTCGGTACGGTCCCGCAGCAGCGTGCTGCACTCCCGGCCCGGCGCCCCCCCCGGCGGGGAATCTGACCCGATTCGCACTGCTGTGGGCGACCGCAGTCGAAACCGGGACGCATTGAACACCCGCAGGTCGACCCGTTTCCACTCCTCCGGATCCAGCGGCTGCTGCAGCAATGATTCATACACGTCCCAGGCCGCTCGGCGACCATCCGTGATCCATGCCGGCTCGACGCGGCCGGCAAGGAAGTCTTCAAATATCTCCGGCGTGAAGCCGATACGACTTGATTCAGCTCTGGATACGACAGACATGGCAGGATTCAGCCTGAGATGCAGGAAATTACGCTGCGGGAGAATGGGTCCGATCAGCCGACAGATCCTTCCATCTGAAGTTCAATCAGCCGATTCATTTCGATGGCGTACTCCATGGGCAGTTCCTTCACCAGCGGCTCGATGAATCCCGTGACGATCATCGCAGATGCCTCGGCTTCTGTCAGTCCTCGACTCATCAGATAGAACAGCTGTTCCTCGGCGATTTTCGAGACGCTGGCCTCATGCTCGATGGCCACCTTTTCCTCTTCCACTTCAATGTACGGGTACGTATCGCTGCGGCTCTCTGGATCGAGGATCAGCGCATCGCAGACCACATTCGATCGGCAGTGTTCTGCGCCTTTGGCAATCTTCACCAGCCCCCGGTAACTCGAACGGCCGCCGCTGCGAGAAATACTCTTGCTGATGATCCGGCTGGAAGTGTTCGG
>SYLK01000412.1 GCA_005809115.1 Planctomyces sp.
GGATAACTCGGGCGCCCGCACAGCGCGGTGCATTAAAGTACTTGGCGGAACGCGGCGTCGTTATGCTGCGCTGGGTGATATCGTGGTGGTCAGTGTGCAGAAGAGCATCGCGGGTGGTGCGGTGAAGTCCGGAACCGTTGTCAAGGGTGTTGTGGTGCGGTGTAAGAAGGCGAGCCGTCGGCCGGACGGCAGCTATGTCCGGTTCGACCGCAACGCAGTGGTAATCATTGATAATGATGGCAATCCTCGCGGTACCCGCATTTTCGGAGCGGTGGCTCGTGAATTGAGGGATCGGAAGTTCATGAAGATTGTATCGCTGGCGAGTGAAGTTGTGTGATTCGAACGGGGGCGTCGGATTCGTCAGGCTGCCGCAAAACACAGGGCGGCGAAAATTTCAGAGAATGCACAGAGATGACTCGTTTGCTGAATGAATACCGCAGCCGCATCGTGCCTGAACTGCAGGTGAAGCTGGGGCGGAAGAATGCTCATGCCATCCCCAGGCTGCAGAAGATTGTGGTGAGCATGGGGGTTGGCGAGGCTGTTCAGGATCGGAAGCGGCTCGATTCGGCGGTCGATCACCTGACGATGCTGAGCGGGCAGAAGCCCCAGATTTGTCGCGCACGGAAATCAGTTTCCGGATTCCGACTGCGGGAGGGTTCTCCGATTGGTTGTCGGGTGACGTTGCGTGGGTCGCGGATGTATGAGTTTCTGGATCGGCTGATTACTCTGGCGCTGCCGCGGGTGCGAGACTTTCGCGGGACGAACCCGCGGGCCTTTGACGGCAGTGGGAACTACAGTTTTGGGCTGAATGAACAGCTGGTATTTCCTGAGGTCGATCCGGAGACGGTGACACAGACGCAGGGAATGAATATTACATTTGTGACGACGGCCAGGACGGACGATGAGGGCAGGGAACTGCTGCGTGCACTGGGAATTCCATTTCGGGCGGAAGAGACCTGAATCCCGCTTTCTGCGGCGCTGCGGCAGCGGCAACGGAATCCGCCTGGGTGCTGGCGGGACTTCTGGGGTCTGTCCGGGCAGCAACGGGAAGTTCAGGGCAGTTTCTTCGAACCGGGCAACAAAATGTGTCGTGAAAGAGCGTTGTAAATGGCCAGTAAAGCGAAAATTGAAAAGGCGAATCGGAAGCCGAAATTCAGCAGTCGTCTGGAGCATCGCTGCGTAAGCTGCGGGCGTCCGAGGGCTGTCTATCGAAAGTTCAAGCTCTGCCGGATCTGTTTCCGGAATCTGGCCCTTGATGGATTGATTCCCGGTGTGCGCAAGGCGAGCTGGTAGTTGTTGGTGCTATTAGACTGAAGCTGGTGTTTCTATGATGACAGACCCGGTGGCTGACCTGCTGACCCGGATCCGGAACGCTGTGCGCGTGGATCGTCCGTTTGTCGATGTGCCGTTTTCGCGACTGAAGTCGAGTATCGTCGATGCGCTCAAGCGGGAAGGGTTCGTGTGGGACCACGAGACGATTGAGGGCAAGCCGGCTGCGACACTGAGAATCAGTCTGAAGTACGGGCCGGCGGGTGAGAAGCTGATTCAGCACATTGAACGGATCAGTAAGCCGGGCTGTCGTGTGTACGTGGGTGTTTCCGAGATGCGCGATATTCGGCAGGGAACTGGTATTTCAGTCCTGTCGACGCCCAGGGGAATCCTGAGCAATCGCGAAGCTCGTAAGGAGAATGTGGGCGGAGAAGTGCTGTGCCAGTTGTGGTAGGCTGGCAGTGTGAAGGTTCTCCGGGCTGATCGGTCCTTGCTGGGTGTATTTGCAATGTCGCGAATCGGGAAAAAGCCAGTCGCAGTTCCTGCGGGAGTGAAGGTCGAGATCCGGGATCGCGAGGTCACGGTGAAGGGGCCTGCCGGCGAGCTGAAGCTGCGGCTGCACGAAAAGATGGCGGTGGAGTTTGACTCTGCTGGTAGTCTGATTCGGGTGAGTCGGCCGGATGATCGTCGGGACAGTCGTGCGCTGCACGGACTGACTCGCAGCCTGATCCAGAATATGGTGACGGGCGTGGTAAAGCCGTTTGAGAAGCGGCTGGAGATCGTCGGGGTGGGTTACAATGCCAGTTTGTCAGCCGGACAGCTGGTGCTGCAGGTGGGATATGCCAATAAGGTCTCATTGAAGGTTCCACAGGGTGTGACGTGTGAAGTCCCGGACGCGACGCATGTGGTGGTGAAAAGCGCGGATCGGCATGCTGTGGGCCAGTTTGCCGCGGACGTTCGTGCCGTGAGGCCTCCGGAGCCATTCAAGGGCAAGGGAGTCCGGTATCAGGGCGAGTATGTTCGCAGGAAATCGGGTAAGGCGTTTGGTTCGAAATAATGGGCGATTTTGCTCGGTGTTCTTGTCTGACGGTGAGATGTCGTCGGCAGTGGGTTTTCGGGTGACGGGATGAAAACTGAAAAGCGGATTGCGGCTCGGGGGGTGCGACGGCGGTATCGGGTGCGGAATCGGGTTGTGCGCGATGCGCACGGACGACCGCGACTGTCGGTATTCCGCAGCAACCGTCACATGTACGCACAGATCATTGACGACGCGGCTGGGCACACGCTGGTGGCGGCCAGCACCGTGGAAACTGCGTTAGCCGGACCTGGAACATTTGCTGGTAACGTCAACTCCGCTGAAAAGGTGGGGCGGCTGGTGGCGGAACGCGCGCTGCAGGCCGGCATCGCGAAGGTGGTATTCGACCGCGGGGGATTTCGTTATCATGGTCGAGTGGCGGCGCTGGCCGATGCCGCTCGAGCGGCAGGTCTGGAGTTCTGATTCAAGTCTTCCCGCAGGATTAAACTGCAACAGAGGTGATACGTGTCGACAAGTGACGGACGGGGTGATTCGGGTGAGAAAGTAGTCGCGATCCGGCGTTGCGCCTGTGTGGTCAAAGGAGGGCGGCGGTTCAGTTTCGCGGCGCTCGTGGTCACCGGCGACGGGAATGGCAAAGCGGGGTATGGATACGGCAAGGCCGTAGAAGTGCCGCTGGCGGTTGAGAAGGCGACGAAGCAGGCCAATCGGTCGCAGGTCTCGATTCCACTGGTGGGAACCACGATTCCGCACCAGGTGATCGGGAGATTTCGGGCGTCGCAGGTTCTGCTGTTGCCGGCCCGTCCCGGAACCGGGATCATTGCCGGCGACTGTGTGCGTTCGGTGGTGGAGTCGGCGGGGATCACCGACATCCTCACGAAGGCTTACGGATCCACGAATCCGCTGAACCTGGTGAAGGCGACGTTTCACGCACTGCAGCAGCTGCGAACGCGAGAACAGATTGTCAGACTGCGAGGAGTATCGCTGTGATTCTGAATGATGTGCATGTCGGTATCCAGAAAAACAAGAAGCGTAAGCGGATCGGTCGCGGTACTGGTTCGGGGCACGGCAAGACTGCGGGCCGCGGGCACAAGGGGTTCTACAGTCGGGCTGGATCGTCTCGACGCACGGGATTCGAGGGTGGACAGATGCCGCTCTTCCGTCGAGTGGCGAAGCGTGGTTTCAACACTCGTCAGTTCGCTGCGGAGGTGGTGATTCTCAACGTGGGTGAGCTGAACGCAGTGTTTGCCGATGGTGCTGAGGTGACTCCGGAACTGCTGGCAGCGCAGGGGATGATTCCGTCGCGGTACGACGAGTTGAAGATTCTTGGTGACGGAGAGTTGCAGAAGCGGCTGACGGTCGTGGCAAACCGATTTTCGAAATCTGCCGAGGACAAGATCGTGGCGGCTGGTGGACGAGTTGTGACGCTGTCACTGGTAGCGCCTGCCGTCGGTTGAGACGGGCTGGAGAATACCCGTGGGCATGAATCGGTGGCGTGAACCGATTCGAGCCGAATATGGGCTTGACGGCCGCTGAGGGTGTCGTGGTCCATCAATCGGATGCAGAGAGCGATTGTGGGGACGGAGCGTAGGATTTCCTGGAGGCCATAAATGCTCTCGAAGCTGGTGACGGTATTTCGGATTCCTGAGCTGCGGCGGAAAATCTTTCTGACGATCATCCTGCTGGCTGTGTATCGGCTGGGTTTTCACATCACGCTGCCGTTCATGGATCACGAAGTAATCCGGAAGGCGGTAGAGAATGCCGGTCAGGGGAGTGGTCTGGGCAGCCTGATGCAGATGGTATCGCTGTTCTCCGCATCTGACCTGCAGAGTGGTTCGATCTTCGGGCTGGGAATCATGCCGTATATTACGGCATCGATTGTGTTCCAGCTGCTGGGTACAGTCTATCCGCCGCTGGAGGCCCTGCAGAAGGAAGGAGAATCCGGTCGGAGGCGGCTGAATGAGTACACGCGGTATGCGACGGTATTCGTCTGCGTACTGCAGAGTTTCTTCCTGATTCGTTCACTCGGCAGTCAGGGTCTGGTGCTGGACTACTACAACACGATTGTGTGGCATCTGCTCGGCACGCTGGTGATGACCGCTGGCACGGTGCTGCTGATGTGGATTGGCGAGCAGATCGACGCGTACGGCATCGGGAACGGGATCAGCCTGCTGATCATGGCGGGGATTCTGGCGCGGTTACCGGCGATTGCGACTGACTGGGGGAATGGGATTCGGACGAGCGGAATCCAGATCGGAACAACTTACGGGATTGAGAAGCTGCTGTTGATGGCGGTGGTGTTTGTGGCTGTGATCGTAGTTGTGGTGTTTATTACGCAGGGGCAGAGGAAGATCCCGATTCAGAGTGCGAAGCACGTTCGGGGCAGGCGAGTGATGGGCGGGAACCGGCAGTGGCTGCCGCTGAAAGTCAATCAGTCTGGTGTCATGCCGATCATTTTTGCGTCGAGTCTCTTATTGCTGCCATGGTTCGTGTTCAATCAGCTGCGGAACGCGTTCGGTGGAAGTGGCGTTTTGGCCACAATAGCTGACTCGCTGAGCCCCGGGCAGGGTTTCGTGTACAACGTGCTGTACATTGCGATGATCTACTTTTTCTGTTATTTCTGGACGGCGATTACCTTCAATCCGAAGGATATGGCGGAGAATCTGA
>SYLK01000413.1 GCA_005809115.1 Planctomyces sp.
GAGAAACCGCATGCAGGCTGTCACCTCGGCCACTGTGGCCTCGCGTGTCAGGACTGTCTGAAATGCCGCCTGAATGAACTCGGTTCTGGCAGCCGCGTCATCCCGGTCCTGCAGCGGCTCGGACAGATTCGCTGCCAGAACCCGGGCCTGTTCAATTGCCAGACTGCTGTTCATCATTGCCAGTGCCTGTCGCGGCATGATGCTTTCCTGTCTCCGGTAACATTCATTCGGATTAGCTACGTCAAAGGTCTCCAGAAACGCGACCTTCTCATTGGGTGTGTTGCGGAAATACAGGCTTCTGCGGCGGACCTGTTCGGCTTCGGTTTCGGGAATCTCCGGGCCTCCGCGGGTCCGATCGAGGACACCGGCGGTGTCCAGAAGAGAGTCTCGCACGACTTCCGCCTCCATACGCCGTGAATTCATCCTCCACAGGAACCGATTGGCCGGATCTGCCGACATCAGGTCACCTGCCGAGCTTTGTCGATAGACCGACGACAGCACGATCAGGCGATGCAGTGGTTTCATGCGCCAGCCATGCTGCACCAGCTCATCGGCCAGCCAGTCCAGGAGATCCGGATGCGACGGCCGCTGACCATTCAGGCCAAAATTGGCCACGGTGGGAACGAGCGCTTCTCCAAAGTGTCGCAGCCAGATGTGATTGGCAGCAATCCGGGACGCGCGTCGATTCTGCGGGTCCACAATCCAGCGCGCCAGTGCGAGGCGACGTCCGGTGCTTGTCGCCGGAAACACCTCGCCCAGGGGTGAGTAGGTGCCGTCTGGGTTATCGCGTGCGGCGGTGGCCTTCTGCAGCGACGTCAGAGCCTCAGTCAGATTTGTTTCCGCTTCGGTCAGCTCCGGCGATTCCGTCCGTGGGGTACCGTTTGCTTCTGCCGACAGCCCGCCCGCCGTCTGCTGCCGGATCCTCGCAACCGCATCGCGGTGCTGTGTCGCTGACAACACCACCTCGGCAGCTTTCGCAACGGCCACCTGCCGCTCGGCACGCGACGCGGCGAGTGCAGCCTGTTTCACGTCGGTCTCAGTGGCGCCGGAATACTTCAGGCGTTCCGCATCGATCCTGGCGCGGAGTGCGACGGCGTCGTCGCTGGCTGTTGTCAGGCTCGCCTCGGCTGATGCCAGCTGCTCCGCTGCGCTGACTGCCTGGTTGCGGAGGTCGTCCAGCGTCGGAACAAGTTCCTGAACGTGGACCTCAAGAAACTCGGCCGACCCGTTGTGGACCCAGAGCGCGAACCGGCCCTCATTCCGCAGTACTGGCATCACGTAATTCAGTTTCGGCTGGCCGTTCAGCACGATTTCCAGTTGCTGATCACGCACCGTGATCTCTACGGTCGTGACGTCATCCGTTTTCAGCGAGGCCTCGACGATTCCTGAAGCCGGGTAGAACTGCTGGCCGTCTTTCCGGTGAAATGCCTGCACGGTCTGTCGCGCGTCGCCGGTGGAAGTGTAAACGTCCTGGGAATTTCCATGATCGAGATAATCAAAGCTGAATCCCACCGATCGCACAACTCCGGGTTTCAGCGTGCGATACTTCACACGGGCGGTGAAACTACGGGGGCAGGTGACTGCCGCGACGATCGTGGAAAAGCTGCCGACCGATGATTCAATCAGCCTGCTGTCGCGCCATTCCCAGTTCCCCGACACGACTTTCCAGAGCGGTGACTGACTCGAAAAGACGTCGGTCAGGACGGAATCGGGAGCCGAACGCGAACGGACGTCACCTGGAACGGCATCGGACTGGCGGACAGCGACGAGCTGCTCAGCAGCGGCGGCGTCGGATCTGAGTACGGCAATTTTCTTGGTAATCTCGTCACAATGCGCGGTGGCAGCTGCGACCAGTCCGTCTGAAATCTCCGCACGCAGCTGTGGATAACGCGCAGTGGCGCCGAGCGGGACGGGTTGCACGCTGATTTCCGGACCTCCCAGCGATGCGGGAACACCGGGCACCAGCGGCTGCGACTTGTCGGGAAACCGTCCGTCACCACGCTGGTACAGGAACGTGGGGGCGTCGGGAGTCTGATCGTAGATCCGCGCGACGCCGTTTTTCAGCACCTGCCCCAGCGTTGCATCCTTCTCAGTCTCCCCGCTGGCGGCAACCGGATCCGTGCGGACACCGTGCGGTTCGAAAAACGCCCGCAGCCGATAGTAGTCGGTCTGAGTGATGGGGTCGAATTTATGATCGTGGCACCTCGCACAGCGCATCGTCAGTCCCAGAAAAGCCTGGCACGTCTGTTCCACGGTCTCAAACATCCACACGTCGCGGTCGAACTTGTACCAGTTGCGTCCGAGGAATCCGGTGGCGCGCAGGACATCCGGGTCGGACGGTGCGATCTCATCGCCGGCGAGCATCTCCATCACCATCTGATCGTAGGGTTTGTCGTCGTTCAGAGACTCGACGATCCAGTCACGCCAGCGCCAGATGTGTCGCTGGCTGTAGCGAATTTCGTTACCGCCGCGGCTGCCGTACCAGTCACTGTAACGCCAGACGTCCATCCAGTGCCGACCCCACCGTTCGCCATATTCGGGACGTTCGAGCAGGCCGTCCACGACGCGGGCAAAGGCGTCGTCCCGGGGATCCGTCAGGAATGCCTGCAGTTCGCTGCGCGTCGGCGGCAGCCCGATGAGGTCCAGAAACACGCGACGCAGCCATGTGGCACGGGGCGCGTCCGGTTGCGGACGAAGTCCGTGTTTCTGATGTTCCGCAGCGATGAAGGCATCGATCGGAGTGCGGACCCATCCGGCGTCAGGAACCTCCGGCTGCGGCGGCCGCACGGGAATCTGGTAGGACCACCAGTGACCGGGATCCTCCGGGATCTTTTCGTCAGCCGGGAAGGCAGCCCCGGCGTTGATCCAGACTCGGAGCAGTTCGATCTGTGCGGGAGTCAGCCGTTCGCCCTGGCCTTCCGGCGGCATCCTCGCGGTGACATCGGCCGAGACACGTTCGATCAAAGTGCTCGAGTCCGCGTTTCCCGGTGTGACGACCGGACCGTTTTCGCTGCCGCGACCGATCAGTGCTCCGGCATCAAGTCGCAGCCCGGCTGACTGCTTCAGTGCCCCATGGCACGCAGCGCACTTCGCGTGCAGCAGCGGCCTGATATCGTGGTCATAATCCACCGCCACTGCCGGTGATGCAGGCAACAGCAGGAGACACAACAGACCGAACAGCAGAAGAGAACGCATCGGAGGGCTTTCAGATGCAGGCGATCTGTTCATGAAAAGACCATCGATGCACTGGGCAGGGCAGGGCACGGCAGGGGAAATCGTAACAGAGTTTGCCATGTGCAGTTTACCAGACCTGTCGCCCAGAACCAACAAGTTTCGCGATTCCCGTACCACCCCGCTGACTTGCCCAGCCGGCAGAATCCCTGTTTTCGGCGGAAACAGCCCGCACGGAGTAACTCGCCCGGTCGTCGCGGGCTCTGTTCAATCTGCGGGAACCGGCGCGATCGACTCGGGATGCACGCAGGATTCTCCGCGTCTGTTCGATCTCGGCCGGAGAAGTGACGGGATGATTCGCGCCCCCGGGGTCGGCAACCGAGTTCCGGCCGGTCCCAGCAGGATTCCATGGAATGAGCGTTATCGCCGCAGGGCTGCCGGATTCCCGGGCGGAGTCTCTGCAGGACGCCGTCCGCGTGATTCTGGACCGCGAACAGGGTGAGCTGCCGGTGCTGCCGGAGGTGGCGGCGCAATTGATGCGCCTGACCGCTGACGTCGACTGCGACCCGGCCGAGATTGTTCCGCTGATCCGGCGAGACCAGTCTCTCACGACGCACCTGCTCCGCATCGCAAATTCGGTGCGGTACGGCACGGGGGTGACCGTATCGTCGATTCAGCAGGCCGTGGCACGCCTCGGTCTGCTGCGGCTGCGCGAGATCGTGGTTCTGATTGCGTGTCGTTGTCGAATCTTCGACGTGGCTGGTTTCGAGGCGGATGTGCGGCGATCTTTTCGGAATTCGCTGGCGGCCGCGGCGTTTTCCCAGGAAATCGCACGCGTCAGAAGACTGAACGTGGAAGAAGCGTTTCTGGCGGGTCTCCTGCACGACGTCGGGCGCCCGATTCTTCTGCAGGCACTGAATGACCGCCGCAGGACCTGCGGCCTGGTTTCGAGTGATGATGATCTGCGGCAGGCCTCTGAAGATCACCGAGTCGCACTGGCGGCGCGGCTGATCACTGCCTGGGAACTCTCTGAACGGGTCGCCCGGGTTGTTGGTTATCAGCTGGAGCCGCAGAATGCAGCGGCGTATGTCGCGCAGGCCGCGGTGCTTCGTCTGGCACTGGACCTGTCGGACAAAGCGCTGGCGCCGCAGGGTACCATCACCCCTGCCGATTTTTCGGATGAGCTGGTGAGTCTGCTGGTTCTTTATCCGGAACACGTGGATCGCATCATCAGCAAGCAGGGGGAAATCGTGGACTGGGTTGATTCGACCTTATGATTACTCAGAGCACCAACTACGACGTGGTCGTGATCGGCAGCGGGCCAGCCGGCATGAATGCTGCGCTCGAGGCGGCGCGGCAGGGCGCCCGCGTCCTGATCGTGGAGCAGGAACGCCATGTGGGAGGTGCCTGTGTCCAGTACGGCACGATTCCCAGCAAGACTCTGCGGGAAACGGCGGTAACGCTGACGGCGTTTCAGCGTCGCAGTGGTGAAGTCTATCGCATCAGCCGTGACGCCGAGCTGCAGATCTCCAGCCTGATGCGGCGGCTGGACCAGGTCGTCCATGCGCATCAGGAGACCACTCGCTCGTGTCTCGAACTGGCTGGTGTCGAGCTGGTCTGCGGGCGAGCGACGTTTGTGTCGCCCCACGAAGTCGCCATCACCAGTGTCACCCGCGAACGATCCGTGGTTCGGGCCGACTATCTTGTGATCGCCACGGGCTCCAGTCCGCGCACGCCACCGCAC
>SYLK01000414.1 GCA_005809115.1 Planctomyces sp.
CCCTGAGTCATCAATGTTATTCACGAAATTCCATCCGGCGTGCCACCAGCGTGACACAGGAGGAAAGCTGATCCAGCTGATAATGTGGCAGCAGGCGCATCGTCAGATTGAACTTGCCCGGTTCGCCCGCGATTTCCTCGACCTGAACATCGGCTTCTCTGAGCGGATACCGCGCTTTCCAGGACGGTGCCGCCTTCTCATCGGGAGTGACATAATCCACCAGCCAGGTTTTCAGTTCGTTTTCGATCTCCCTGGCACTGGACATGGATCCAATCTTGTTCCGGGCCTTGACTTTCAGCACATGGGCGATGCGCGAGCAGCACAGGACGTACTGCAGCATGGCAGAAATCCTGGCATTGGCTGTGGCAGCCGCTTCACTGTATTTCTCCGGTCGATGCACTGACTGATTCGAGTAGAACACGGACCACTCGGTGTCGCGGCAATGCGACAGGGGAATGAATCCCATGTCACACAGTTCGGACTCACGCACGTCAGAGACCGACACTTCCACGGAACTGCGAATGGCCACACCGGCCGGATCTGTCTGAAAGCAGCAGCTTTCCAGCCCCGTGACGAGTCCGCCGCCCTCCACCCCCCGTTCCACGCCGCGGATATCCGCGAACCAGCCGGAAGTGGCAAAGGCCCGCAGAATCACCGCTCCCATGGGCCAGGCCGCCGATCCCCACAGGTAGTGACTGCGGTCCTTTTCTTCGACATCCTCGCGAAACCGGAAACCATGCCGATGCAGTCCGTCGTCGCGATACGGCGCCCGCAGCAGCACACGTGGCAGAGTCAGTCCGAGAAACTGTGCATCCGGCTTTTCCCGCAACGAGCGCCACTTGCGATACTTTGGCTGCTGAAAGATCTTCTCCAGATCCATCGGCTGCTCGAGCAATGAAAAATCATCCAGACCCAGCAGGGATGGTGCGGCGGCCGCGATCACCGGAGCAAACGCGGCTGCACCGATGCCGCTCAGCCGCGCCAGCAGATCGATGTCATCCGGATGATTCGTAAACTCATAGTTGGCAATCAGGGCGCCAAACGGGTGCCCTCCCGCCGTTCCGAATTCCTCCTCATAGACTTTGCGGAACAACTGATTCTGATCGAAATCGACCGCGTCTTCGAAGTCCTTCTTCAGTTCCTTTCTGGATACGTTCAGAACGCGAATTTCAATCGGCGACGCTTTGTCCTCAAGGCCGCGATCGGACAACAGATCGCGGCGCGTGCGCCACAGGTAATGCAGTCCCCGCCAGGCACTTTCCAGAGCCTGAAAGGCCGGACTGTGCAGGATCTGGTTGACCTGATCCGACAACAGTACGTCAATCCGGGCAATGTCCCGCGCCAGGCCGCGACGACTGTCATCCATCCGCAGCGGCCTGCCGGCGGCGGCCCGGAGCCACAGCTGCAGGGTCTGCTCCGGTGTGTTCGCTGCCAGAAATTCCTTCAGCTGAGCCCGAACGCGAACCGGCTCATCGTCGGCCGCCACGGCAGCCAGGGGAGCGGCCAGAAACTCATCCAGCAGGCTGTGGCAACTGTCCGACGTCGCCGAGGACTGTCCGTCAGGTTGCAGCGGAAAGACGTCGGATCCTGGTTCAGTCTGCTGCCTCGGCAAGTGAATACTCTCCCACGTGCGGATCCATCCCCGAACGGCCGCGGCATCCAGTCAGAACGGCCCTGCAGCTGCAGGAGCCCGACTCCGGGATCGGAATCGGGCTCTCGTGCAGCTTCATCCAGTCTCTGCCACAGCAGCCTGATGGCTGAAATGTGCCATCCGGTCTGCCCGGACAATCAGATCAGGCCTTCTTGGGGAGACTGGCCACCATCCGCAGCGACGTGGTCAGTTCTTCCAGCTGCAGCCACGGACGCAGATGGGCCACCGCTCGGTAAGATCCGGGAGCCCCCGGGATCTCCTCGACGGAAATCGCAGCATCGGCCAGCGGGTAACGTGCCTTCATTTCCGCGCTGGGCTTCGAATCCTTCAGCACGTAGTCCGAGATCCACCGCTTCAGGAAGTCCTCGATATCCTGGCGTTCAGCGAACGACCCGATCTTGTCCCGCGCAATGCACTTCAGGAAGTGAGCGATGCGGGATGCCGCCATGATATACGGCAGCCGCGCCGAGATGGCAGCATTGGCCGTGGCGTCCGGCGTGTTATAGGTTGCGGGACGCTGACAGGTCTGTGCACCAAAGAACACGGAATAGTCCGTATTCTTGTAGTGGCACAGCGGCAGAAACCCTTCCTTGCTCAGCTCCGCCTCACGGCGATCGGTAATCCCGATCTCGGTGGGACATTTCGAGTCAATATCGCCGTCGTCACTCAGGAAGTTATGGACCGGCAGTCCGTCCACCTTCCCGCCATTTTCCATGCCACGGATAGCGGTGCACCAGCTGGTTTCGGCAAAGGCCCGTGTCATGTTTGTTCCCATGACGTAGGCGGCGTTCATCCAGCAGTAATCCGTATGCGTAGCCGGTTTGGAGTCCCCGTTGGGAAGGACTTCAAACTCCTCATAGCGGAATTCTTCCACGGGTTTCGTGTTCTGGCCATAAGGCAGTCGGGCCAGGACACGCGGCAGCACAAGAGTCACATAACGGGAATCATCCGAACTGCGGAAGGAATTCCATTTGGTGTACTTCTTGCCCAGAAAGATCTTCTCGATATCCCGCGGCTTGGTCATGTCGGTCCAGCTTTCGAATCCGAACAGAGCCGGATCCGCCGCCGAAATGAACGGACAATGCGCCGCAGCACAGACTCCCGAGATCTTCTCGAGCAGGTCGATATCCTCGGGATGATTGGTGATTTCGTAATCCCCGATAAGGGCACCGAATGGTTCTCCCCCGGGCATCCCGAACTCATCTTCATACAGCTTCTTGAAAATCTGGCTCTGGTCGAATTCCACAGCCTTGTCGAGATCCTTGAACAGTTCCCGCTTGGAAATGTTCAGCATCCGCAGTTTCAGCTGCTTGCTCGTCTCGGAATTCATGACCAGATGATTCAGTCCGCGCCACGAGCCTTCCAGTTTCTGGAACAGATCGTTGTGCTGGATCTCCGCCAGCTGGCGTGACATCTGCTCATCAATCTGGGCCATCGCCTGCCGGATGGTCTTGGTGACGCTCTTGTCCCATTTCACCGTGCCCTGCATCGCGGCCGTGACGAGATTACGGACCATGTCCGTCGCCTCGTCGCGTTCGACGGATTTGGGCATGGCAGAAGTGATCTGATCCAGCAGACTGACGGTCTGCTCCGTGGTTTGTGCTGACTGCTCTCGCTGCTGTTCTGCACTCATTCTGCACCCCCGTCGGATTTGTTGCCCTGAGTTCCCTCAACACCCAGATCGCCGGCCGTCTTCTGGAGACTGGACGCATCGCTCAGCAGAGTTCCCAGTTTGGCTTCCAGTGCTTCAGACTGGTCCATATTTGTGAGCAGATCTCTCAGCTTGTCACGAGATTCCAGCAGACTTTTCAGTGCCGGAACCTGATCCACGATGCGACTGGGATCAAAATCCTCCAATGAGCTGAAGTTCAGTTTGACGCCCATTTCGCTGCCGTCGGCCTGCAGCGTGTTCTTCACGCGAATGTTCAGCTCCGGATTGATGTTTTTCATCACGTCGTTGAAATTGTCGCGATCGATCGCCACAAATTTTCGCTGACTGAGTGCCTTGGGCGGAGTCGAGGGGTTGCCCGAAAAATCGCCCATCACACCCATCACAAACGGCAGCTCCTTCTTGACCACGGCATCGCCGATATCCACGTCATAGGTAATATGCACTCTGGGCTTTCGCACGCGATCCAGCTTATGCTGAATGGACTTTGACATCTGGCAACCTTTCTGAACCTGCCTGACAAAACATACGGAACGAACAATGGGCAATCCGCCCCCAGTTCAGGTCGGCGAGTCGTTCGCCTACTGATCTTCCGGCACCACGATTCCCACATCCTTGAAGATCTGCCGGCGCACGTCGCTGTCCGTGATCAGCTCTGCGTACAGCTCAGCCGGCGTCATCCGGCCCCGGCGAATCGCTTTGCGAATCTCCGACGGCAGAATGCTCTGCGGTTCGTGCAGTTCGAACCACGCAGCTACCTTTTCCAGAACCTGAAAGGCATCCGAGCGCGAGGAAATCTCGCCCCGACCACCGACTTTTTCCGCACCCGAGGCTGTGGCCGAACCTCCGCCCTCCGTGGCCGCTTCAACCGGCTCCGGAACCTTCAGACGCTCGCCCGCCGCCAGCTGGAGCGTGCGGGACGCATCCTCCAGCGCCTTCTGGAACTTTGACAAATTGGGAGCATCCGCGTCGCCGGCCTTTTCCTCCAGCGTCTCACACAGCAGTCGGACAGCTTCCAGGGCATTTCTGATGTCTGCCGCCGTCCGGCGCAGAAACGCGTCGGACGATTCTGTGATCGCACGGTTGAACGTCTCCAGCGTGACAGCACCCTGAGCGATCCGCTTCTGTCGCTCTTCGGGATTCAGACTCTCCAGCTGCAGTGCCTGATCATACTGCCAGACAACCAGGGGACTGATGGATTTGTCTTCGGTAATCCTGACTCGCATCAGGGGGTACGTGATCACATCGCCGTTCAGTCGGGCGATGGGACGCAGCGTCGTCTCCACGCCATCTTCATCAGGCGTCGGCAGGAGTTCGCCCCAGAACGTCTGCAGCAGTTCTCGTGTCAGTGACAGTGACTGTGCCAGCCCGGCATACCCGTCCAGTCGAATCGAGGCCTCGATCATGTAGGCCACGATTTCGAGATCCTTGGCGCTGGCCTTCAGATACTCCAGGCCGCCCTCCCACACCTCACGCCAGAGACTCGTCGCGGCCACGGAACTTTCACCGCTGACGTCGCTTTCCCGCTCCTCATCCCGCGCCTCATTCCGGGCATCGCGGATTCTGCGGTAATCGTTGTTCGGGTCGTCATCTTCGCGGAGGTCAATTCCCCCGCGAAAACCACCGTCGAACGGTTCCAGGAGCGATGCAACGTCGAGTTCCAGAGTCATGCCATGCGGTCCTGCGGGAGCGAATCAGTCGAAGCCAGTGACCAGCGAGCCGCCTTTCGCGGGAATCCTGCAGAATTCCCGCGGCCGGCAGGCCGAAGACTAACGGTGCCGTTCTGCGAATTCAATCATCCATAGTCCCCCGCGAGCCGAAGTGACAGCGTTTCCAGAATTCTGGCGTGCAGCCGGCTGGCCCAGGCCTTACTGATCCCGATTCTCTCCCCGGCATCCTTGATCGACAGCCCCTCGAAATAAACGCCGCGAATCAGACTCTGCTCCTGCTCCGGCAGGGCTGCCAGCAGACGCTCGACGCTGGATTTCAGGTCGGAGGCATCGACGGTGGCCGCCGGCGAAGAATGGTCGACCAGGCGGCTGTCCGCGTTTTCTCCGACAAAGTGGGTCAGCACGTACGCCGCACTCAGAGACTGCGTTGTCCTCGAAAACCAGTCCAGCTCCTCCGCCACCTCCCCGTCCGCCGACCCGCTCCGCAGAACGTCATTGGCGGCGCGTTCGTAACGCCCCCGGTTGTAGTCTGCCTGATTGAACCAGGACATGGTGGACAGACCGTCCAGCACGGCGCCGCGCACGCGATAGTACGCGTAAGTCGTGAACTGCATGCCGCGACCAGGATCGAAATCCCGCGCGGCCTCCGCCAGTCCAACCTGCCCATAGGAAATCAGGTCGTCCAGCTCCACAGTGCGGGGCAGCTTCTGATGGATTTTCCAGGCAATTGATCGGACGAGACCCTGGCAGCTGTGGATCAGTTCGGCCGGTGTCCGTCGTTCGCCGGGGCTATTCGACATGGATCGGCAGCCTCACTAATCGCGTCCAGAGTTTTTCGATCCGTTCTCTGGATGCAACATCCTCGTACAGTGTGGCAGCCACCGAGCGTTCAACCACGCTGGACTGCTCCGCCGAAAGGCCCTGCAGCCGTCCCGTCAGCACCCGGACCAGAGCGTACAGCACGGGGTCCAGCGAAAACGGCTGTGTGCGATGATCGTGGGCCACCTGAATCAGCGCCGCACGGATCTGCTGATCGCGAACAGACACTGGCCTGTCCGGCTCACTGTTTGCCAGAATCTGCTCGAGGATTCCTTCCAGCGACGGCTGCCTTGCGGCCGGTGGCGTTTCGGCTGCCGATGCGGGAGCCTGTCCGGGCACCGGAACAGGTTCACGAAAATCTGGTCCCTTGCTGCTCATGGCACCCATGCTCCGCAAACCCCGTGCGGTCAGTTCGTGTAGGAAAACCTGATGGAACTCGTGTCGACAGGCCCGACCGAACGGCGATGTCGCCGCTCGTCCACAGTTTAAACCGATGATTTTCCCGGAGTATCGGGAATCACAGGGGGTCACCGGACAATTTTCGGCGGATTGTGCCGCAACCATTCCGGCTTGCCGCGGGACGGGCTCTTTTCAGGACCGATCCCCCTCAGGTCCCTGTTCGGCAGCGTCGGTTTCTTTGAAACACTCTGCCGTTATGTTATACAGAGAACCTCGTGGTGAACAGTCCATGCTCGTGGCCAGTCAGCACACTGCGGCCTGACTTCTGCCCGGCGAACTTCAGGGGTATTCCATGGCTTCCAGTTCACTTCTCTGGGGAGAAGGCCTGTTTCTGCGTCCGCATCATTTTCAGTGCACTGAACGTCAGTTTCAGGAAGCCCTGAGGCTGTCGGAGGTCTGGGCGACGCCGAATCATTATGGGCTGCATCGTCTGGCGATTGACTCAGACGCGCTTTCCAACTGGCGCGTGTCGCTCACCAGCTGCCATATTCGGCTCACCGACGGAACGCTGCTGCGTTTTCCGGAGGACTGCCATATCTCCCCGGTGCAGATCCCCAAAGCCGCATTCCGCAACGCGGAATCCCGCGTCCGGGTGTATGTCGGGGTTGCGGAACTGCGGAGTGGTATCACCAATACCGGTTCGGGACGGGAAGAACTGCCGACTCGGTTCGTGGTGCATCAGGAGGAAGTCGAAGACGAGAACCGGGCTGGAAATCCGCAGGAGATCCAGTTCCGCCGACTGAATCCGCAGATTCTGATCGGCGACGACGCAGCCCGCGGATTCGACGCGCTGCCGATTGTGCAGCTCCGCCTGGGTGCCACAGCGGAAGCGCCACCACAGATCGATCCCGACTATATCCCGCCCATGCTGGCGCAGGAGGCGTGGGCACCGCTGGCCGGTTTTATCCGGTCTGTGTACGACCGGCTGGCTGCCACAGCGGAGCAGATGGCTCGCCAGATGATTGACCGGGGTGTGGCCTTCGCCAGCGGTCACAAGGAAGATCTGGAACGGATCCTGCAGCTGCACGCGGTCAATACAGCGCTGGGAGGCATCGCGCCGCTTCCGTTTGCCCGCGGCATCCATCCGTTTGTGCTGTACACCGAACTGTGCCGCGCCGTCGGGGGCCTTGCCATCTTTCGCCAGGAACGCCGAATTTCCGAGCTGCCGGTGTACGACCACGACAATCTGGCCCTGTGTTTCAACGCCCTCCGCCGCCTGCTGGAAGTCGAAAAGAGCGCCGAAGAAGCCTACACCAGAATTCCCTTCGCAGCCCAGGGACTGCAGATGACCGTGCGAATGAAGGCCGAATGGCTGGCACCCACGTGGTCGTTCTATATTGGTGTGGAATCCACGCTGAAGAGCAGTCGCGTGACGGAACTGCTCTCCGAAAAGGAACTGGGCATGAAGGCGGGCAGCTCCGAAGAAGTCGACAACATCTATCGGATGGGCCGCCGCGGAGTGCGGCTGATCCCCGTCGGCGATGCACCGCGCGCCTTTCCCCGGGCCAACTGGCACTACTTTCGGGTGGATCGTGACGAGGCCTGGAGCAGCGTGGAACGCAGTCTGAATCTGGGGATTCGCTTCAATGAACTCAAAGTCGTCAAACAGGTGATGGGTGAAAACCGAGTGGATGTCAACGACCGGGAATCCGGCAGCCTGGCGTCACTGGCCTTTCACCTGTTCGCCATCCGCTCCTCCGAGTAACCCGGTTGTCGGTCCCCGCTCTGTTCTCTCGTCCCGAAGGTCCTGCTCCCATGCCGTCCACCTCGGTCATCAGCCTTGCCGAACCGTTCTTCCTGAAAGTCCTTGGGCTGGTCAATCAGCGAAGCGCCGATCCGGAACAGCTGCCGCATCTGCAGCGGCAGCTGACAGCCGACCTGCAGGCGATCGAAAAACAGGTGGCGTCCGGGGGGGCAGGGATTTCTCCGGGCGAATGGCAGTCGCTCAAACGCGTTCTCGTCTACTGGGCGGACGAAGTGCTGACGGCGCACATCACGGAATGGCAGAATTACGTGCTGGAGCAGGAATATTACGGGGAAAAGAATCGGGCCTGGAAGTTCTACGTCGAAGCGGAGAAATGCGTCCCCACGGGCAGCTCCGAGGCCGCCGAAATGTTCTATCTCGCCGCCGTCCTCGGCTTCGTAGGTGACCTCGAGGGGGCATTCAAGTACGAACTCGGTCAGGATCTCCCCGGCCACAAGTCCGATCCGGCGGAGGCGCGCCGCTACTGGGCCGAACAGCTTCAGCGCAGAATCCGCCACGAATCAGTCGGGGATATTCAGGGCGAACCACTCGAGGGTGACGTCGAACCGCTCCGTGGCGACGGTGTCCTGAAGTCAGGTTTCGCCGCATTCCTGATCAGCGCCCTGGCACTGCTTGTCGTATTCGGCTGGTGGCTGAATTCCTGAACCCGAGCCAGTCCGCAGCCTCGCCCCCAAACGAAAAAACTCCGTCGGATCGGTCCGACGGAGTCTCCGGAATTCTGCTGAGTCCACTGAGGTCATTCGGCCGCGGCAAGGTGGCCGCCAGCCGACGGACTCATTGCCGGCGGCAGATAGCGCACGGGATCCTGCCGGAACTGTTCCAGATTCTCTTCCGTCAGGAACATGAAAAATCTGCCGGCATGCTGCATCAGAAATCGGCCTTCCACAGCTTCCTGGGTTTCCACGAAATGCACCGGATCGCAGCCACCGAACGCCACGGCGTAATCTTCAGGATCTGCCAGAAACTCCTGCCGGGCACTCTGACTGGAGAAATAGTAGATCCTGCCGCGATGCGTGGCATGGAATTCCTCACGAGTCGCCAGCCGCTCGCCGCGTTTCAGTGACACGATACACAGCTTCGACAGTCGGGAAATCGGGGTTGCCTGAGTCACTCCGGGTCGGGCCGGTACCCGAACTCCGGCGGAAGTGTCTTCGGCCTCGGGACCCGGCACGCTCTCACCCGCCGGAGGCGGCACCAGCTCGCCACCGTTCGATTCCCGCCCTTCCCCTGACTCAGGAACGTCAACCGGAGGAGGACCCGGTTCTTCGCCGTTCGCATAGTAGGGCTTGTGATGACACGGCACGCCGCAGGCCTTAATCGCCTCGACCGCCATTTCACGAACACGCTGAGACGGCTCGTAGCAGCAGCCATTCTCCTTCATCTCGTACGCGGTCCTGGCCAGCTTGTTCAGCGTGTCCGCATCACAGCAGCTGCGGCAGTGGCAGGGAACTTCCGGTTCCTTCTGGCCGCGAGCCTTCCGAGTATACTTTTTGGCAGCGCTGGAGCACTGCTGCCACGCATTTTCGTCGGATTTCTTCTTGTTCTTTCCGCCCCTGGCGTCAGCCCCCTGTGGTGCGCACGAATGCCGTGACAGCATGTCGCGAAGCCCCCGAGCTGCCTCAAACCGCACCTCTTCCCATTTTTCCACCTCGGGATCCAGCATCGTCAGCAGCATGGCTTTGGCTTCCGGAAAGACAGTGCAGTCCAGATCCGCCAGATATCGAATGGCTTTTTTGCGGTTCGGAATATCCAGTTCGCGGGCACGAATTTTCGACGCGAGCCCTTTCACTCCCTCTTCCGGGTCATTGTGAAACGGGGGTTTCAGGAGCCGGTCCTTGTTGAACCGGCGCAAGAATTCACCCCACGGCGGAGCACCCTTGTCCTGACCACGAACATGAACGTCTGTTCCGCTGAACAGCACAGCCACAAGCACTCCGGCAGCAACAACCGGGATGCGGGGAAGATGGCCCATCGTGGACATCGACGCAACCTCCGTGCGGGGTGATATTTCTCCTGATCCGTCTTATTTTTCGACGTTCCGGACTTTCTGAACTAAGGGTTTATGACACCGAACGGCGGCCCACGGAAATTCGCAGGTGGTACCTGCGGATCGGGCTGAGCCGGCAATTTCTGACGGTGATGCCGACTGTATGGACCGTGAGTTCAGACGATTGGCGATTCCGGCGTGTCAGGTCAGGAAGACGACCGTGAGCAGAACGGAGGCTGGCAGCAGGGCGGCACAGCTGTAGACCACATAGCCAAAGAAACTGGGCATCCGCACGTTCTGATTTTCGGCGATGGCCTTCACCATCAGGTTCGGGCCGTTCCCGATATAAGTCATGGCGCCCAGGAAGACGGCCCCGATACTGACCGCGACCAGATAGGCTTCGGGAACGCCTGCGACTCTGGGGCCCATGACGGTGGATGTCCTGGCGGTTTCGAAAAACACGACGTACGTCGGAGCATTGTCCAGAACGCTGCTGAGCAGTCCGGTGGCCCAGAAATACTTCCACGGAGTATTCAGGCCGAGCTGGGCGCCGTGCGCGTTGAGCAGCTGAATCGCCGGCTGCATGCAGACAAAAATTCCAAGGAACAAGGCCGCCACTTCCAGGATCGCATCGTAATTGAACGAATTGGCCATGCGGCATTCATGGCTCGTGCACCAGAGTGACAGTGCTGTGAAGGAAAGCAGCACAATCTCGCGGTAGTACAGCGGAGCGGACCAGTCCGTTCCCGGAACCGGGCGGCTGGGATCAAGTGTGGCGACGGCGGCCACGACGCCGGCCAGCCACAGCAGATTGAGGCAGCCCCGCAGGCGAACCGGCACGTACTTCACGCGGCGTTCACGTGCCGCTGGTTTTTCCTGTCGCCAGTACCAGCTGTCCAGCAGAAAGTACATCAGCAGCAGCACGCCATTCATCAGCAGCCACATCGGCCAGAGACTGAGCGTCCATTCGAAGGCCACGCCCCGCATGAATCCGAGGAACAGCGGAGGATCACCAATCGGGAGCAGGCAGCCTCCGGTATTACACACAGTGAAGATAAAGAACACGATCGTATGTGCCACATGCTGACGTTCCGTATTGGCTCGCAGCAGCGGCCGAATCATCAGCATGGCGGCTCCCGTCGTTCCGACACAGCTCGCCAGCAGGGTGCCCACTCCGAGCATCGTCAGATTCACCGCTGGGCGTCCGGTCATACTTCCGGTGATGACAATGCCTCCGCTGACCGTATACAGCGAGAACAGCAGTGTCAGAAACGGGATATACTCAACCAGCCAGGAGTTGATCAGCACCGCGAACGCCGCCCACGGACCGGCTGCGGATTGGCTGTGTGTCAGGTGATTCGCGACTCCGCTGCCGTAGAATAGCGCGTAATACACGAGCGTGGCGAGTGCGCAACCCAGCGATACCGCGAGGCGATTCCAGTTGTGCTCCCACCAGTGAGCTGTTGCGGGGATCACCGGCAGCACGGCGATGCAGCCCAGCAGCAGCACGAAGGGCAGGACACTGACAACCGCCGGCACCGCCGCCGCTGCATGAACAGCTTCGCCATGGGCATCCGGGGTGTGTCGCGCAGCGGACAGTGCAAACCAGACCAGACCGTACGCAGCCACAAGTGCGGCGAACGTCAGCAGCAGTTGTTCCCGAACACGTTGAAGCTTCAGGACGCCCAGCGACGCTGTTTCCATAGTTTCCCCCCAATGATCGGTCAGTAAAATCCGCCAGAAAAATCCCCCGTACGTTTGGCCGAGTACCGCGGCAGTACGGTTTCAGCGAGCCGAGGTGAGCTTTTTCGCAGGTCCCGGCCCGCTCACCTCGCCACCCGAAAACTCGGGATCCGTTTCCCGGAACGGTTCGATACAGCTCCGATTGCGTCCGGCGTTCTTGGCTCGGTACATCGCGGTATCGGCAGCCGCGAACAGCAGCCGACCAAATTCCGCGTCCGGACCCACAACCAGACTTCCGGACAGTCCGACGCTGACCGTCACCACAATCCTGCGTTTCTCGTGTTCGATCACCTGAGACTCAATCCGCGACCGCAGCCGTTCGCCGACAATCGCCAGCCCGTCCGCGGTGCAGTCATCCATCAGGACCACGAATTCCTCCCCTCCGTAACGCCCCAGCAGATCAGAATCGCGGAGGGTTGCCTGGAGAGTCTGCGCCACCGACCGCAGGACCTGGTCACCCGCCTGATGTCCATAGGTGTCATTGATCTTCTTGAAGTGATCAATGTCAATTACCGCTAGTCCCAGTGCCTGATTTCTGATCCGGTGGAGGGCGATCCTTTCTGCCAGCTGAGTCTGGAGCCAGCCACGGTTGAACACACCAGTCAGGACATCGGTGCGCGACGCCTGCAGCAGATCGGCCACGCGGCGTTTCAGACGACCGTTTTCCTCCAGCAGTTCGTTGGGAACAACGGCATTCGCCGTGACATTCTCCGACGCAACGGAAAACTGCGACAGCTGGTCCAGGGCCTCCTGCAGCATTTCGCTGGGCGCCGGAAGTCGCGGAGGATCGATGTCAAACATTGAAGCGGTGGCACTCAGGCGAGTCTGCACCAGTTCCAGCACGTTTTCGGCCGTCAGCGGGTTCGGCAGCTGCAGATCACGCAGTGCGCTGTCCAGAGCCATCATCGCCACGCCCGGCGTCCGGTCGCAGATCAGGCTGGCTACGGCATTCGCCGTCCGGCTGACCGCATTCAGTGACAGCCGCTCGGTTTCCATTCCGGGCTGCTGGATATCCGCATTGATGCTGCGGATCGGCTGGATACAGCGATCCGGCAGTCCCAGTTCCCGCAGCAGTTCTGCCGACAGCTCCGTGTGCGTGAACCCCAGCACGTCCTGCTCGATTCGGGCGAGTGATGCGCCTTCCGACAGACTCCGCTGGAGGCAGACGAGATATCGATCCGGTTCCGCCCGCAGCAGCGCCAGCTTTCCGATATCCGCCAGCAGGTTTGTGGTATAGCACTCACCGCGAAAGGCCGCAGTTCCGAACTGTCCGGCAATCACATCCGCGGCTGTGGCCTGAATGAATGACCGCAGCCACGTCAGACGGAATTGCTCCATATGGGCCGGCGAACTCACTGCCTGCTGGGACAGTGAGAAACTCAGGACCAGCGGCGTCACCGAGTTCTTCCCCATCATCATCACGGCGCGCTTGAGATCCGTCACCGTGCCGCGTGCACCGAACCTCGCGGAATTCGCGGCTTTCAGCAGCTTGCCGACGATCGCCGGATCCTTGCAGACGATCGACGTAATCTGGTCCAGCGAACTGTTGGGGTCATTGAAGGCCCGCAGTACCTCCACCGCCACCGTCGGAAGCGACGGAATGCGTGTGTACTTCTCGAGTTCAGGTATCATCAGCATCCAGCCCTGTTCACACGGTATCCAGCTCTTCCCGCCGAATCCGCCTCCGGCGGCGGTGAGTCCAGCTGCAAAATAGTCGCAAGTAGTGGCTCGGTTATCGTGACACAGCCCGTTGACTTGAAGCAAATCGGCGGAAATCCCGTCCCCCGTAACACCCCTGAACCATCGGGTTCGATTGCGACGGATTCTCTGACGCTGCCGGTTCTGGTGGCGCGGCTGAAGG
>SYLK01000415.1 GCA_005809115.1 Planctomyces sp.
GATCGGTTTGGGGATTTGTGGTATCGAGCTCAATACCGCGATCTGGATTGGACTGATCGCGTTGATCGGGATCGCGGAGGACGACGGAGTCGTGATGGCGACGTTTATGGAGCAGCTTTTTGGGCGTGGGCCGATGCGGTCGGTCCAGGAACTGCGCAACGCCACCGTGGAGGCTGGTCGGCGACGCATTCGGCCCTGCCTGATGACCGCGTTTACCACGTTCGCGGCCCTGTTGCCGGTGATGCTGGCCAGCGGACGAGGTGCCGATGTCGCAAGGGCGATGGCGCTGCCCGTGTTTTTCGGGATGTTCGGCGTTTTCTGAGTTCAGTTCTGTCCGTTTCTGTCCCTCATTGTCCTGCACCACTTTCTCGAATTTTGCACCACCCGGCGCACCACCGGGGGCCTCGGCTGGCGTCCCACCCGAACACTTCCGACGGGCGAGTTCGAAATGTTGATCCGTCACTTTCAGGTAGTGGCGGTGGGCTATCTGCGGGCTGTTCCCGAGCCATTTGCAGACAACATGGGTCGGGAAATCGTTTTCGAGTTCCGTTTGTCGGCTCGACCGCAGATTGATCATCAGTTTCGGCCACGGCACCACACCGGCGGCTTTCAGGATGCGACGGAACTGCGTCGAGAGATTTCCGGAACTCAACCGGTGATTTTCAATGACGTGGCGCCTGGGTGAGATTCGCCCGGTTCCGTCCGATGCCACGAAGAACGCATTCTCGAAGTACGGCACCAGCTCCGGAAAGATCGGACAGACCCGGGAACCCCCGCTTGTGTGGTGTTCGGTCTTCGGGCTCGTGATGGTCAGTCGCCCGGCAGCCAGGTCGACATCCTGCCACTTCAGCGGAAACACCTCACTCGGGATTCTCAAACCGCCGTAGCGAGCCAGAGCAATGATGAGCTTCCATTCGTCATCCGGAGCGGCGTCAATCGCTTTTCGAATTTCATCCCGGGAGACAAACCGGCTCCGGTCGTCACTGGCCCGGACAGCGGCGGACAGATCCGCGAATGGATTCGATTCAATGAACCGTTTTCGTACAGCATGTCTGAAAACCTGTTTGGCCACGCTGGCCATTTTACGCGCCGTATTCTCGCCGAGCTTTGAGCGCAGGAACGCAGACCACTCATCGGCGTCCCCTTCCGTGATTGCATCAATGATCCGATCATCCCCGAAGTATTCGACCAGCCATTTTCGGCAGCGACCGTACACCAGGCGGGACGACTCTTTCACATCGAACCGCCCAGCCATCCACGAATCGATGAACGCCCCGAGCGCTGGCAATTCCGGTTGCGGCTGCGGCTCAGCATCTTCGATTTTGATCAGCCCCAGCGCGGCCAGCCGGTTCTGCAATTCCTCACAGAGCCCCGTGGCCCACTCCGCTGTCTCTGGTCGAACGGTGGCGTTGTATCGCACGGCTGTGTTCAGGTCTTCCAGGTACAATGCAAACCGGTTGGCATAATCTTTGTGAACCGCCCCCAGTCGCAAACTCTTGCGATTCCCGGCGGCATCCTTGAACCAGACCCGAGCCCCCCGGTTGTCCCACGTCACATTGGCCATCACTCCTACCCCTTCCTGAGACCTCTGATTTCCAACCCGAGACACGCGTCCTGTTCGTCCAGTGTATCGAACGAGATTCCCGCCCCGGCCATGAGTCGGCACAACTGCCGTTCCGTCAGTCGGGTTTTCTGCGTGCCCCCGTTCATTGCCTGAATCCGTTTCTTTACCTTGTCATGATTCTGCCCGTCACATTGTATGTCAACGGAATCGCCGCTGGTCGTGCACACTCGTGAGGACGCTTCGGAATCCGCTGACAGCCCTGGTTCCCGGCCGAGCGGCCCATCCCGCAACCCCAGCAGCAGCCCGATCACGGGTCAATGGAATTCTGCTCATTTCAGGTCCCTGTCACCCAGGGCACAACGTGCGTTTTCATTCTTTTCGAGTGATATCCAACCAGATATCACTCGTTCTGGATATCCTTCTGGATAGTGTCAGCAAATGCTGACCGATCATCCCGACAAACGCTGACACGTCAATGTCAGCAAACGCTGACACGTCAGTCTCCCGGGATCATGGCATGAACGCGGTAATTTGAAATCCCCCGATTGAGGCCGCCTCGGTGAATCGTCTCAACAAGACCCAGATCTTCGAGTTCACCGATCGTGGTGCTGACCGTAGGTCGCTGCAGCCCGCAGCGTTCGGCAATGTACGTCTGTGCGGTTTTCGCGATTCCATCCCGAGAGTCGCGATACAGGCACATCCAGACCGCTCTCTGCCGGGGCGTCAGCCCCCGCATGGTCACATCCACGAAATTATTCAGCATTTCGAATCGCTGCCCCGACCGAATTGGTGCCTTCGGAGATCGCCCGTTCAGTTGGTTGTTCGTTGTGGGGATCTCCGACACCTTCTGGCGCTCATTCATCGCCGGCAGGACCGAAACCCCTTCCAGCCCGCTGCCAGCGTTCATGGGCTCGCCTCGCAATCCTCGGACTGAGCCAACAGGGCTTTCACGTCGAAACCGCCACCGGGCAAGCCCATTCCCACGCGCGGGATCGGCCATTCATTCGATTTGAATCGCTGCAGAGCCCCGTTAAATTCCAGGCAATGGTCGCGGCATTCTGAATGACGGGCTTTCAGATGCCTCAGAAGTACGTTGTTTGCCGATGTGCGACACAACATAAAAGCATCATCAGCCCCGAATTCGAGTTCCGACGACTCCCGGAATGATGCCAGGTTCAACCCCTCGGGATCATATGACGACCGACCTTTTTTGTCCTTCGTCCGACTGACGGCCGCCACCACGACTACCGCGACCTCGGCGTCCGCAAATTGCCGGATGAAGTTCATGCAGGCGTCAACGCTGCCACGTCGGTCGCCATGGTCACCACCTGGGGGTGCGATTCGCTGAATGTAATCCAGAACGATCAACCCCGCTCCGAATTGGTCAGCCGTGGCTGCCACGTTCCGCAGATCAAACGGTGGATTGCAGAACGCCATTCGGTCGCTGATTTCCTCCAGCTTCGCCAGAGCGAGGGTGAGATTTTCGCTATGCTCTGGGGTGAATTTTCGGTGTCGGATGACATCGAGATCAATACCGCTCAGACGCGCCAGCTGACGATCGAGCAGAACGGCGGGCGTCATTTCGACATTGCAGACGACCACCCGCAGCGACTCCGTCAGGCGAAGTGCGTCGACGACGATCTGCATCGTGAACGCCGTCTTTCCACCCCCCGGCGCTCCGCCGATCAGAGTGACCAGTCCCGGCCCGATCTCCAGCCTGGACAACGTGCTGGAACCATCAGCCACCGGATACAGAATCGGCGGATTTCCTGTCAAGACGGTATCACGCCAGGCAACGAAAGTGTCCGCCGCA
>SYLK01000416.1 GCA_005809115.1 Planctomyces sp.
TCATCTCAGCGTGCTCGGGACACCGCCGAATCCAGTCCGCAATCTGCGGGTCCTGGCCCTCCCGGATTGCTGCCGCGAATTCTTCAGCCAGGAGATCCACCGGATGCCGGTCGCTGCTCATTGTCGAGGACCTCGGGAAATGCTGCCGAGACTTCGATGTTTCAGGATTTCACCAAGTCGGGCCGCCGCGCGCAGATAACGATTGCTGGCCGCCGTCACCGAAAGTCCCAGAATCTCAGCCACCTGATTGTTCGTCAACTGCTCGAAGTGTCTGAGTGCCAATACCTCGCGATCCGTCTCATTCATTGCATTCAGCGCCTCCTGCAGTGATCTGACCTCTTCCGCCTGAACCGCAGCCTGACTGGGAGACGTCAATTCGTCGATCAGAAATCTGGCAATCGACAGACTGGTATCCTGCCCGCCAATGCGATCGTGCAGCCGGATCTCGCGATTCGCGTCGCGCCGTTCCCGGAAATGCCGACGATGCACATCCACCAGTGTCTGCAGTGTCCGCCCGCGAATCCACACGAAAAATGACACGTTCTCCGCCCTCAGGAATTCCGGAAGACGCCTTGCAATCTCCAGATACGCTTCCTGAAGCACGTCGGCCGCATCAACTCGACTCCGGATGCCCGGATCCAGACGAAACGCAATGATCCGCTCCAGGCGGTCCCGATGCTGCGAAAACAGTTCGCCCAGTGCACCCGGACCACCGTTCGCCAGAATGCTCCGCTCGTCATCTGAATGTGTGTCCATCAGGGTCTGCCTGTCTGGTTTGCGGCCGAAAAGCTGATCCAGCGGTCGATTACCTGTGAAAACACGGATCCGGTCAGTTTGAGTTCCGAAATTGTGACACGTCAGATCGAATTCGAAAAAATCGTCGTGGAATTTTCCTCGGCTGCGTCGGTATCGGTCAAAGTGACGGTAGTGTTGCAGACTGATCTGACGCAGATCACAGAGTTCCCGGGCGATTCCGGGGAAAGGAACGAAGCGATGAAACGGTTCTGGCGGTCACTGATAATTTTCAGTGTGTTTGTGGCGTCTGGCGTATCGGGCGTGGTGTCGGCAGATGAAAGTGCTGCGTCTGAGGGAAAGAAGGGAAAGAAGTCAGCGGAAGCGCGGCAGCAGGCGGGCCAGCGTCGCATGGATCCGGGACTGGCCATGGCGCGTCGAATGCCGGTGATGGCGGCGCTGGACGCGGACGGAGATGGGATCCTGTCTGCGTCAGAAATCGAGAACGCATCCAGGGCTCTCCTGACGCTGGATCGAAATGGTGACGGCTTGCTGAATGGTGAGGAGTTGCGGCCGGAGTTGGCCGAGAATGCCGCAGCGGGTCTGGCACGGCTGGCCGGCGAGGGTTTGCGGAAGGGCGCAATGATGGGACGGATGCTGCAGGAGCATGACGCCGACGGCGACGGCAGGCTGAGCGGCGAGGAAATTCCGGAGCGAATGAAGCGGATGCTGGATCGCGTGGATGAGAATGGCGACGGAGCGATCGACAAAGCAGAGCTGGAAAAGATGGCATCCCGCATGGCAGATCGCGCCGGTCGGAAAAAACCGGGTGACAAGGAACCCACTGGTGGCGGCATCAGGCCGAAGCGGCCGGCAGCCGAGAACGCCGATGTCCCGGACGCAGCTGATGTCCCGGACTCAACTGATGTCCCGGACTGAGCTGAAGCCCCGGGCAAATAGTGCTGTGTCACAGCTGATAGTTCAGGTTCGCAGACTACGCTGCCGAAGGTTGTGAACCTGCGTGATCTCTGAATTCTGTGCCTGACAGGCAAGATGCCTGCCCCACTTTTCAGCGGTGACAGAGCCATCGTCGTTTCCGGAAATGGATGTTCCTCCTGTCCCCGCGAGGGTGGAGAAGGTGCCCGAAGGGCGGATTGGGTCGTCAGGCCGGCAGGATTGCTGCAGGAAAACATTGGTCGCCGGATCACTGGCTGAGGAACGAATCATGATTACGGTGTGGCAATTCAGACATGCCTGGCAGGTGTCGCTGGCGTGTCTTGTGGCGATGGGGTGGTCCGGGCTGTCGTCTGGCTCGGACGACCTGGTGGCGGATGCGAGGGGAAGCACAGCGGAACCGTCAGCTGCGGTGGCGTCTGAGTCGTCCGCTGGAGCTGCAGCAGAGTCCGACTCAGCTGCAGTCAGGGCTGAAGACGCGCTGAGTCCTGACGCGCTGAAGTTTTTTGAAACTCGGATTCGACCGGTGCTGGTCGAGCACTGTCTGCAGTGTCACTCGGCCGACGCCCAGGGAACTCGCGGCGGCCTGTCGCTCAACCGCCGGGAAGGAGCACGGGCGGGCGGGGAATCCGGCCCGGCGGTGGTCCCGGGAAGACTGGAAGAAAGTCTGCTGTGGCAGGCCATCAACTATCGCGATCTGCAAATGCCGCCGACGCAGCAGTTGCCGCGTGAGATCATCGACGATTTTCGGGTGTGGATTGAGATGGGAGCACCGGACCCGCGCGGATCCACTTCCGCACCGGTGCGTTCCCGGATTTCGGGTGAGGACATCGAACGTGGGCGATCGTTCTGGTCGTTTCGTCCTCCCGTTGCGCCTGCGATCCCGGCATCCGGCGAGGGGTGGGCAGTTACCGAGATCGACCGGTTTGTACAGGAGCAGATGGTGCGGCATGAATTGCAGCCGGCATCCGATACCGAACCGCACACGTTGCTGAGGCGGCTGCACGCTGACCTCGTGGGCCTGCCACCGCAGCCGCAGCAGATGGACAGGTTTGCCGAGGCGTGGGCAGCGGATCCGGCGGCGGCGATTGCTGAGGAGGCGGATCGACTGCTGGCGCTGCCTCAGTTCGGCGAACGCTGGGCGCGGCACTGGCTGGATGTTGCCCGTTACGCGGAATCCAGTGGCAGAGAAGTCAACGTGACGTTTCCGCATGCGTGGCGCTATCGCGACTATGTGATTGACGCGTTCAACATGGACAAGCCTTACGACGAGTTCATCCGGGAACAGGTGGCGGGAGATCTGCTGCCGGCGGAGACGGATGCGGAATGGGCTGAACACCTGACGGCGACCGGCTTTCTGGCGCTGGGACCGAAGGCACTGATTGAACGGAATCCGCGTCAGTTTCAGGCTGATCTGATTGACGAGCAGATCGATACAGTCACCCGCGTGGTCCTCGGCATATCGGTGGCCTGCGCGCGGTGTCATGATCACAAATTCGACCCCATCCCGCAGACGGACTACTACGCTCTGGCCGGCATTTTTTCCAGCACCGAAACGTATTACGGAGGAGTACGCAGTCAGCGAAATCGTCAGCCCGCCAATCTGATCATTCTGCCGGCGGACGATCCGGGACCGGCAGAGAAGGCGCTCTCAAAGACGGAGCTGGCGGCACTGCGGGCAGAACTGGACGAGGCGGAACGTGAGTATCTGGAGGCGCGGCGGGCGGCAAGGCAGGCCATGACAGCCAGGGCGACGAATGCCGGCGATGCGCGACCAGTACGGCCCCTGCTCAACCCGATTCTGCTGGATCAGCGCGTCGCCCAGCTGACAAGCCGAATCAACAGTGTCAGCGAAGATGGAAAACCGCTGACATTCTGTATGGGAGTGCAGGCGTCTGACCGCCCCGTGAATGCCCGGCTGCTGGTCCGCGGGGAAATCGATCAGCCGGCACAGGAGGTGTCTCGGGGATTCGTTCAGGTGCTGTGCCGCGAACCTTCCGCCATATCACCCGATTCCCGGATATCGCCCGATGCCCGGATATCGCCCGATTCCGACGGACGCCTGGAGCTGGCCCGGTGGCTGACGGCCAGGGAAAACCCTCTGACGGCCCGTGTGATGGTCAATCGCATCTGGCTCCATCTGCTGGGCGAGGCGATCGTGCGTGAGCCGGAGAACTTCGGCGCCTCGGGGCCAGGCCCGACTCACCCAGAGCTGCTGGACTATCTGTCCGTGCAGTTCATGGAATCCGGCTGGTCGGTGAAACACGTGATTCGCATGATTGTGAATTCCCGCGTGTACCGGCTGTCCTCGCAGCATGATGAAGCACGGTTTCAGCGGGATCCCGACAATCTGTGGTTTTCCCGGGCCAGTTCGCGACGACTTGCCGCGGAAACGATTCGCGATGCCATTCTTTCCATCAGCGGACAGATCGATCTGCGTCGTCCCCGTGCATCCATGATCGCGGAATCCGGCAACACACTGATTGGCCCGAACGGCCCGGTGCCGATACGAATCCCCGGAACGGCACCGGGTGTCCGGCCGGGGCCGGCTGACAGGCGGAAAAATTTTGCAGCCCGGCTGCGAGCCCGGGCAGGATTCGCCAGCCCGATGGATGCTGCAGTCTATTATCGGTCAGTCTATCTGCCTGTGGCGCGAGACGCACTGCCTCGGGTTCTGGACGTATTCGACTTCGCCGAACCGAGCATGGTCATCGGCCAGCGGGAATCGTCGAACACGCCCGCCCAGGCACTGTATCTGCTGAACAGCCAGTTCGTGATTGATCAGAGTGATGCCCTGGCACGCCGGCTGATACGTGAGGCGAAGACACAGCCGGACCGGATTGAGCTGGCGTTTCGGCTGGTCCTGGGTCGCTCGGCCACTACAGCCGAAGTTCGCAGCAGCAGCCAGTACCTTCGCCGAGCGGAGTCGGCGGCCACTGCCGACGCGAAGACGGAACGCGCCTTCGCCGCGCTGAGTACATTCTGTCAGGCGCTGTTCGCCTCGGCAGAATTTCGTTATCTGAACTGAATTCGCAGCGCGGGCCAGGCTCGCGCAGAAGTCCTGTCGACAGGAGCGTTTCCATGTCCCGTTCCGGAGAAGTCCGAATGCCATCACCCATCACCCGCCTGACTCGTCGGGACATCCTGCAGACGGTGTCTGCCGGATTCGGATACCTGGCCTTTGCCGGGCTGAGCACTGCCGCGGGAAGCAGCTCGTCTTCCGCCAGTCCTCTGGCTCCGAAGCAGCCGCACTTTCCGGCAACGGCCAGACGAGTCATCTTTCTCTGCATGCAGGGTGGACCGTCACACGTGGACACCTTCGATCATAAACCGCAGCTCACGGCGGATGCCGGGAAAGGTGCCAGGTACGGCGGCAGCCGCCTGATGGCCTCCCCCTGGGAATTTCGCCGGCACGGCGAGAGCGGGCTGTGGATTTCTGAGCTGTTCCCGGAGGTGGCGAAGCATGCCGACGATCTGTGTCTGATGCGGTCCATGTACTGCGACCAGCCGACGCATCCTCGGGCAATGACGCAGATGCACACGGGGAACGCCCAGTTTGTGCGGCCGTCACTGGGAGCCTGGACCCTGTACGGCCTGGGCACCGAGAACGACAGCATGCCCGGATTCATCGCGCTGAATCCACCGGCCGCCGCGGCTCAGAACTACGGCAGCGCCTTCCTTCCGGCAGTCTTTCAGGGCACCCGCGTCGGACGACCCGGCCGAGGACGTCCTGGAGCTGATCGCGGTATGGCGGCTGCCGGCCCCGAGGTTCCAGATATCGCCAATCCTCGCCTGGCCGCTTCCGGACAGCGACAGCAACTGGATTTTATCCAGGAGCTGAACCAGCAGATGCTGAAACGAGAAGAACGGCATCACGGTGTGGAGGGGGTGATTGAGTCGTATGAACTGGCGTTTCGGATGCAGGACGTCCTGCCGGACCTGATGGACCTGTCACAGGAATCGCCGCAGACCCTTTCGGCCTACGGCATCGGCGACGGTGCTGCCACGGACGCTTTCGGACGACAGTGCCTGATGGCCCGGCGCTTCGTCGAGTCCGGAGTGCGATTCGTCGAACTGACCAGCGGCGGCTGGGACCACCATAACGGGCTGAGGACACAACTGCCGACGCGATGCCGCGAAGTGGATCAGCCGATCGCGGCGCTGCTGGCCGATCTCAGTCAGCGAGGACTGCTGAAGGATACGCTGGTGATCTGGGGCGGCGAGTTCGGACGCTCACCGGATGCTCCCAATGGTGACGGTCGGGATCACAATCATAAAGGCTACACGATCTGGATGGCCGGAGGTGGGGTGAAGGGCGGAGTCAGCTACGGAGCCACGGATGAGCACGGTTACCAGGCGGTTGAGAACAGGTGCCATGTGCATGACTGGCACGCCACTATCCTGCACCTGCTGGGACTGGATCATCAGAAACTGACTTATCGATATGCCGGCCGTGATTTTCGGCTCACCGATGTCTCCGGCAACGTGGTCCATGAGATCATCGGCGGACACGGCGGGAAAACCGGGTAACGCCGTCCAGCCAGGGACCGGCCGAAAGATCAGTTGAACCAACTCAGAAAAACTTCGGCCGCATGAATCCTGCACCTCGAATTCGGATTCGCTGGATCAGTTCATCAGCTGGCCGATGATTTCATGCAGCAATTTTGCGGTCAAAACGAAACATTCAGATCCAGCCGCTGTCACACACCAGCGTGATTCCGGTCTGGGGGCGCTGCGCTTCCCTGACCAGACAATTTGTTCAACTGATTTTTTGGCCGGCCCTAACCGGGAAAAATCCCTTCGCCGGCAACCACGCCATCCTTCATGTAGATCTGCCGTTTCGCCAGTCGCGCCACGGAGGCTTCGTGAGTGACCATGATGATCGTACGTCCCTCACGGTTGAGGTTCAGCAGCATTTCCATGATTTCATGTTCGGTGGCCGAATCCAGGTTACCGGTGGGTTCATCGGCGA
>SYLK01000417.1 GCA_005809115.1 Planctomyces sp.
GAAATTCCGGAAAAATCAGTTGTTTCCCCATGGCGATGGCGCCATGATTCCGAATGGCCGTTCCGGGCCTGTGTTACGCGCAGGGCGATTTCCTGGCACGCGGGTCGCCAGTGCGTTTTTCAACCAGCCAGGTCCATCCCTCTGAAGCCACTTTTTTCGGTCAGGTTTGATCACGATGTCGCGAAACAGCTCACATCGACCACATCCGGCAGGAATTCTTCAGCATCTGTTCCGGGGAGTTCCGGTTCAGGGAACCCGGCGACGGAGCACCCGGAGCAGCAGACCCCTGATGATGCTGACTCCGGAATCGCTGGAGATTCGGTCGCTGCTGAGCGCGAGCGGCTTTGTCGACGGTCAGGTGCTGGTGGGACTGGATCTGTCCGAGGATCCGGCGGAGATCGAGAATCTCTATCCCGGCTCCGAAATGTCGCCTCTGGGCGACTACGGTGTTTATCTGCTGACGCTGCCCGAAGGGCTGAATTCCGCAACCGCAACGACGAACATCGTCAGTCAGCTCAGCGGAGCTGCCGGCATCCGGTTCGCGGAACCCAATATCATTCTGCAGTCCCTGAACACCCCCAATGACCCGCAGTATAACCGACTGTGGGGCCTGCGGAATACGGGGCAGCTGGTCAACGGAGTAACGGGAACGCCTGGGGCAGATATCGATGCGGAGATCGCATGGAACACGACGACGGGTTCGGCATCTGCCCTGGTCGCAATTATCGATACGGGAGTGGACTATAATCATCCGGACCTTCAGGCGAACATCTGGGTCAATCCGGGTGAGATTGCCGGGAATGGAATCGATGACGACAGCAACGGGTTCGTCGATGACATCCATGGTTACGACTTTGGTTCCGGTGACAACGACCCGATGGACTTCCACGGCCACGGAACTCATGTCGCAGGTACTGTCGGGGCCGTCGGAAACAATGGCATCGGGATATCCGGAGTCAACTGGACGACTCGGATGATGGCATTGAAAATCGGAGATGATTTCGGCCGACTGACGACGTCCGCCGCGGTGGCCGCAATCAACTATGCGGTCCAGATGGGTGCGAGTGTTTCCAATAACAGCTGGGGCGGCGGGTCGCCGACACAGGCACTGCAGAACGCCATTCTCAATGCGCAGGCCCACGGCCACATTTTCGTCGCTGCTGCCGGAAACAACGGTCTGAACAACGACGTGTTTCCTTTTTATCCTTCGAATTACCCGCAGGACAACGTTGTGGCGGTGGCCGCCACCGATCAGCGAGATGCGCTGGCCGGATTTTCGAACTACGGCCTGACACCGGTCGATATCGGCGCTCCCGGTGTGAGTATCTGGAGCACAACGCCCGTCAATGGGTCGCTCATCTATGCCCCGAACTATGATTTCAGTCAGGGCACGTCGATGGCGGCACCACATGTCGCGGGGGCGCTGGCGCTCCTGCGGGGTCTGGCGCCAAACCTGCATTACACGGAAATCATCAGTGCGCTCTATCGCGGTGCCGATCCAGTTCCCGCGCTCAACGGACTCGTGGCCACAGGAGCACGCGTGAATCTCGCGAATGCCGTGGCGCAGCTGAAAGTCGCCTCGATTGCCGTGACTCCCGCAGCCGTGGCAGAAAACAGCGGCGCCGGCGGCGCCACGATCACCCTGACCAGGATTGCCTCCGACCCGAATACCGACCTGGAACTCGATCTGTTCTTCGATGACCCGTCCGAAGTTGACGTGCCCATGCTCGCGGGCGGCAGCCGTGTCGTCATTCCCGCCGGTGTCCAGGAAATTCAGATCCCCGTTGATATCCTTGACGATACCCTGCTCGACGGCACCCAGATCGTCACGTTCGACGTGCATCACAATGGTGCATCCATCGGCACCGTCCGGCTGCACGTGACCGACCATGAAACACTGTCGGTTCAGGTCCACACCCCAGCAATCCGTGAAAACGACGGCCCCGGCGCCACCCTGGTCACGGTCACGCGCTCCAATACCGACATCTTCCCCGTCAATAATTTTGTCCTCGCCGACAACCAGATCGGCGAATACAACACCGCCGGAAATCTGATCCGCACAATCAGCGTCGAGTGGCCGAACGGAGGCGCCCGCCCGGCCGACGAAAATGCGCGCGATCTGATTGTCCTGGACAATGGGAATATTGCGGTATTCAACGGAACCAGCTCCGCCTGGCTGTCGATCTACCGCGCCGGCACCGGCACATGGTCTCACATCGCCGTCAGCGACCTCTCGGCGTTCGCTGCCGACGGAGGTGCCGGTGGTATCGCGTCACTCGGCGATACCGTGTTCCTGGCAGATGCCGGCCTGGCCGGCACAGATCGCGGCATCGTCCGCGTCAATACTCTGACCGGTACCATCGCACGCATCTCCGCACAGTTCGCCTATCGCGATGTCGCCGTCGGCCTGAATGGTTTTCTCTACGGCCTTGATGCCAGCGGCACCATTCTGCGGGAGTTTGATGGCACAACGATGCTGTTCAGACGCTCCATCACCCTGCCCTCTGCCGCCCGCGCTGTCGCCGTTGATTCCGACGGTCGCCTCTTCACCGCCGGCGCTGCAGGTCGCGTCAGAGTATTCAATACCACCGGGGCCGAACTCAATGCGATCACGGCCGCGGCGGCCGATCTGAATGACATCGAACTCAACCGCCAGGGACAGCTGCTGCTCAGCGCTGCCGACGGGACGATTGTGTCCACAAATCGCGATCTGACATCGACCCAGTCGTTCGTTTCTCTGCCGAGCCACGCATTCGTCAGCTTCGGCGAAAATCCGTGGCGATCGGCCAGGGAACTGACCGTCACCCTGCAATCAAGTGACACGTCGGAGCTGCAGGTTCCGCTGCCGGTCACAATCCCGACTGGCCAGATGTCTGTCACATTCGCCGTGGACGCCGTCGATGACAATCTGCGGGACGGAACTCAGACCGTCACCGTGTCAGCCTCCGCAGCAGGCTTCGTCACCGGCAGCGATTCCGTCGACGTTCTCGATGTCGAAGGCATCCTGATCGACGTCCTGGAGGCTGCCGTACCGGAAACGGCCGGACCCGGCGCCACTCAGGTCCGCGTCCATCGCACCGATACCGATGGTCCCTTCGATTTCGTCACCACACAGATCTTCGGAGTCGACACGCCCCAGGCCATCCTCGACCGCGATACGATCATCTCCTCCGTCCAGGTACCGACGCAGCTCTCACGTATCACGGATGTCGACGTCACCATCAATCTTCAGCATGGCTGGCTGGCCGACCTTGACGTCTTCCTCCGCGGCCCCGCAGGACAACGCGTCGAACTCTTCACCGACCTGATCTCCACCGGCAGCGAACTCCTCGGCACAATCCTCGACGACCAGTCCTCCATCGGCATTCTCGACGGAACGGCACCCTACTCCGGCCGCTTCCGGCCCGAAGGATCGCTCGATATCTTCGACGGACAGAACCCGGCCGGATTCTGGACACTCGAAGTGACCGATGACAACAGCTTCGACACCGGTACGCTCCTGTCATGGGCTCTGACCCTGACCACGGCCGGACTCGCGCCGGTGACGGTCACGCTGGCCAGTTCCAACACCTCCGAAGCCACCATCCCACAGCAGGTCCTGATTCCGGCGAACCAGTCAGAAGTCGTTGTGCCTCTGGACGCGGTTGACGACAACATCCTCGACGGAACACAGCGCGTTGCCATTTCCGCCACCAGCTCGTCCTTCCCGTCCCTGAAACTGGGCAGCGACACCGTGGATGTCACGGATCACGAACAACTGGCTCTGACACTCCATGCCGCCAGCATCTCCGAAGCGGCCGGTCCGGCCGCAGGCACAGGACGCGTCACACGGCAGAACACCAATCTCAGCGCAGCACTCACGGTCGCCCTCAGCAGCAGCGACACCTCCGAACTGACCGTGCCCGCGACCGTCGTCATCCCCGCCGGCGCCGCCTTCGTGGACTTCCCGATCAACGCGGTGGACGACGCGCTGCCAGACGGGCCGCAACTCGTCACCATCACCGCCTCCCACGCAGGCTACAGCAATGCTCCCGCAGCCAGCATCACCGTCACGGACCTCGAACCGGCACTGGTGCTGAACTCCGCGTCACTTTCCGTCGCGGAAAATGCCGGATCCGTCCAGATCACCGTCACGCGGCAGGATGTGCAGAACCTCAGCCAGCCACTGACAGTCTCACTCAACAGCAGTGATACCTCGGAACTGACCGTACCGGCCACCGTCGTCATCCCACCCGGACTGGCCTCGGTCAACTTCACCGCCACGATCCACGACGACACTCTGCTCGATGGAACACAGCCCGTGACCATCAGCGCCACGGGCACCGGCATCGTGGCCGGGCAACTCCAGATTGCCGTCACCGATCACGAAACGCTCACGCTCACCGTCAACCGGCCCGCGCTGGCCGAAAACGCCGGAGCCAATGCCGCCACCGGAACCGTGATCCGCGGCAATACCAATCTCGGCTCGGCTCTGGTCGTGACACTCGCCAGCAGCGATCTCACAGAACTGACCGTGCCCGCCACCGTCACGATTCCCGCCGGACAGGCGTCGGCCACGTTCAGTATCAACGCGGTGAATGATCTGATCCTCGACGGTACACAACTCGTGACGCTCACCGGATCGGCCGCAAACTACGTCGCCGGGACCGTGCAGGTCGCCGTCGATGATCATGAACCTCCGGTCATCACACTGCCCGCAGCAGTCACCGGACTGCCCCGACCACTGATCCAGTGGAACGCCATCCCCGGTGCCGCACGTTATGAAATCTGGCTCAACAATCTCAGTACCGGTCAGCTCGTGGCACGCACCGATCAGCTCACCACCAACCAGTTCACCCCAACCCACGATCTGGCCATCGGACGATATGGCGTGTGGGTTCGGGCCTACGATGCCCAGGGACAGTCAAACGTCTGGAGCAACACCTACCTCTTCCGCGTGGATACGCCCCCGATGATCACCGCGCCCTCCGTGGCGCCCGGGCAAATGGCGCCCGGAACCTTCCCCCTCATCTCCTGGACCGCCGTCGCCGGTGCACACCACTATGACGTGTGGGTAGACAACCTGACCACCGGGCAGAGTCAGGTGATCCGGCAGCCGGTCGTGAACGGTACCAGCTTCCAGTCTCTGGTCGATCCCGGATCCGGAACCTACAAGGCCTGGGTCCGGGCATTCAACGGCACCAATGAGACCAGCCGCTGGAGCAGTCCCCGGACGTTCCTGGTTCTGGCTGCCCCCGCGGTCGTCAGTCCGGGCGGAGATACCTTTGACACCACCCCCACCTTCTCCTGGACTCCGATCTCCGGAGCGACACATTACGAACTGCTCGTCCGCAACCTCGAAAACAACGGTACCGCACTGCGCGATCAGCATGTGACCGGAACTTCCCGGACGGCACAGTTCGATCTGCCGGCCGGCCGTTACGGTGTCTGGGTCCGGGCCTTCAGCAACAGCAATTTCAGTGCGTGGTCCCAGCAACTGGACTTCGGGATCGGACAGCCGCCCCGCGTGACATCACCCGTCGGCTCCGTTCCCGGGGGCAGCCTGCCCCAGTTC
>SYLK01000418.1 GCA_005809115.1 Planctomyces sp.
AGCCGGTACTGGTGTTGTGCAGGAGCTGGCGGCCACACGCGACTACCTGAAATCGTTGATCGAGGAGCAGGATGCCACCACCGAGGCACTGCAAGCTGCGAACGAAGAGGTCCAGTCGGCTAACGAAGAATTGCAAACCATCAACGAAGAACTGGAAACCTCGAAGGAGGAGATCCAGTCGAGCAACGAAGAGCTGATTACCGTCAACGACGAGCTGAACAACCGGAACGCAGAATTGAACCGGGCCAACAGTGACCTCGTCAACCTGATCGAAAGCGTCCAGTCGGCCATCGTCATCCTGGGACCGGACCTGCGCATCCGGCGGTTCACGCCGTCCGCAGAGAAACTGCTCAACCTGATCCCGACCGACGTGGGCCGATCGCTGGCCGAAATCAAGTTGAATCTCGACGATCTGTCTGACCTGGAATCGCTCCTGAGAGACGTCTTCGAGACCGTCTCCACGCGGGAACTCGACGTTCGTGACCGGCATGGCCACTGGTATTCTCTGCGGCTCAGACCGTACCAGACTCTGGACAAGAGGATCGACGGCATCGTCGTGACACTGGTCGATGTGGACGCGATGAAGCGTGCCAATGAGTACACCGAGAGTATCGTGGCCACGGTGCGGGAACCACTGCTGGTGCTGAACAGGGATCTGCGTGTTCAGACCGCGAGCCGCTCGTTCTATGACGTATTTCAAGTCGCCTCCGCGGGCACGATCAACCGGCGGCTGTACGAACTGGGTAACGGGCAGTGGGACATTCCGGAACTGCGCCGTCTCCTGGAAGAGTTTCTGCCGCGGGACAACCACGTCACCGACTTCGAGATGGAACACGAGTTCGAGCAAATCGGCCGGAAAACGATGCGGCTCAACGCCCGGCGGCTGATTCAAGCGGCCGACCAGGCTCCGCTGATCCTGGTGGCGATTGAAGATGTCACGCGGCAAAGGCAGACGCAGATGAAGCTGGAGGTCTCGGAACTCCGCTTCCGACGTCTGTTCGAAGCGTCCCACGACGGTATCCTGATTCTCGATGCCACCGATCGGAAGATCATCCACGTCAATCAGTTCCTGATGAAGCTGCTCGATTACTCCGCCGAGCATTTCTGTGGGAAGGAACTCTGGGAAGTCGGCTTCCTGGGTGACAAGCAGGCCAGCCAGTCCGCGATGCAGCAGCTCGACGAAGAGGGTTTGCTCCGATACGAGAACCTGCCACTGCAGGACCGTCATGGCCACACGCACCCGGTCGAGATGGTCGCCACCGTCTACCAGGAGGGCGGCCACAATGTCATCCAGTGCATCATTCGGGACATCAGCGACCGCAGCCGCCTGGAGCAGCAGCTCCGGAATCAGGCAGAGGAAGTGGCGGACCTGCACCGCCGCAAGGACGAGTTTCTGGCGATGCTGAGTCATGAGCTTCGCAGTCCGCTTGCTCCGCTCGCCAACGCCGTGCAACTGCTGGGTCTCCAGCAGGCCAGCGAGAATCAGCTTCAGCAGCAGGCGCGAGGCATCATTGAGCGTCAACTGGGGCACCTGCAGCGTCTCGTGGATGACCTGCTGGAAGTCTCCCGCATCACAACAGGCAAGGTCCAGCTTCACTGCGAACCGGTCGACATGCATCGCATCGTGGAGGGTGCCGTGGAGACGGTCCGCCCGCTGATCGAGCAACGTCGGCATCAACTGACGGTGTTGCTGCCGATCGAACCGATCCGGATTTACGGCGATCCCGCTCGCCTGGAACAGGTTGTGGCGAATCTGCTCACCAACGCCGCCAAATACACCGAAGTCGGAGGGCACGTGTGGCTGACAGTGAGTGTTGAGTGTCGCGAGAAGGATGGCGCGTGGCGCGTGATGAGTGACCAGCAGCAGCCGGGCTGCGATACATTCACGACTCCTGTTTGCGCCACTCCGATTGTCGTCATTCGCGTGCGTGATACAGGCGTCGGCATCGCCCCCGCGCTGCTTCCTCACATCTTCGATCTGTTTACTCAGGCGGAGCGCTCCCTGGACCGTTCACAAGGCGGTTTGGGCATCGGGCTGGCATTGGTGCAACGCCTGACGGAGCTGCATGGCGGCACGGTCGAGGCCTGCAGCAGTCTGGGTCAGGGCAGCGAGTTCGTTGTGCGGCTGCCGATTGGCAAGGATGCAGGCGGAACTACGAAAGATGAATCGGACAGGGATCCTTCCGGTTCATCCGTCATTCATCATGCCGCATCTCTGAAAGTGCTGGTGGTGGACGATAATGTGGATACAGTTCTGGGATTCTCGATGCTGTTAAGAGCATCGGGGCACAATGTTCGGACTGCGCATGATGGCTTGACGGCAGTGGATGCGGCGATTGATTGGCGCCCGGACGTGGTGTTGCTGGACATCGGCTTGCCTGGCCTGACCGGATACGAGGTTGCCAAACGGATCCGGCAGCATCGGGAACTGCAGGACGTGGTACTCGTGGCGTTGACGGGTTATGGCCAGGATTCCGACCGGCAGGCGTCCCTGGCGGCCGGATTCAATCATCATCTGGTCAAGCCCGCTCGGTTCAAGCAGTTGCAGGAAATTCTGGCGACCGTCCCGGAGCGTGAACTGAGAGAGGAAAGAAACCAATGACAACGATCGAAACGTCTCTGCGGGTTTTGATTGTGGATGACAATCGAGACGGCGCCGACGCCATGGGCTTGCTTGTTGAAGCACTTGGTAACCAGGTCCATGTGACTTACAGCGGAACCAGAGCGCTGGAAGTTGCCAGGGTGTTTCGCCCCGATTTGATGTTGATCGACCTCGTCATGCCTGAGATGGATGGATGTGATCTTGTGCAGCGTTTGCGACGGCTTCCAGACTTCGCACACACAAAAATTGTGGCCATCACCGGTCTGAAAGAAGACCAGTACAGAGACCTCGCCACGCAGGCCGGATGCGACTCTGTTCTGGTCAAGCCGGTTACTCTGGTCGAGATCAGAACGGTCGTGGCCAGTGTGGTTCCTGTCGTCTCAGCGGATGGCCAGTCGCCAAAACGAGCCAAACTGCCAGTGAGTGTTGCGGCCGGACGACGCTTGCCCATTGGCGAAGCTCGGCGAATAAGGATCGAGCGAAAATCAAAGGCCCTGACACAGGCTGAAAGTGAAGCTGTTCTCTGCGATGGTATCATACGCTATCAGGAGGAGTATTTGGGATGGCGGTCAGAACAGGTGACCGTCCATTTTGTCAAAGACTTCTTCCTGGTTCGCATTCAGGGTGTGCTGGCTCTCGCCGAACGACAACTTGCCAGATCGTCGTTGCCGGAGAAAGGCAGGGAGCTCATCAAGCAGACGCGCAAGCAACTACTGGAGTTAGCACGTCCGATGCTGGAATCGCTGGTCCACGAGGCTGCGAGCGTGAAGGTGCGGAGTATGCATCACGACATCAGTACCGTGACCGGCGAGGAAGTGGTGATCTTTACTCTGGCCGAAGCACCCCGCTTCGAGTAGTCAGTGATCGAGTCGCGGACTTCGCCCAATCCATACCGCGCTCCAAACCAGAGTGAAAAAGAAACGTGAAAAAGGACCCCGGTTTTCAGACCAGCGGGTAAGGTGGATGGAAGTGGTCTGGACCTGGAATCCCGAGAGGGGTTATCGTGGCTTTCAGGAGGTCCCGGCATCAGGACACCCAGTGCTCCCGTCCCCAGCGGTGAACGAGGCGGGAGTCCCTCGTTCTGGTAAGGACCCGCCAAAAAATAAGTTGAACAAACTCATGAAAACTTCGGCCGCATGAATCCTGTGCCTCGAATTCGGATTCGCTCGATCATTTCATCAGCTGGCCGATGATTTCATGCAGCACTTTTACGGTCAAAACGAAACATTCAGGTCCAGCCGCTGTCACACACCAGCGTGACTCTGGTCAGGGGCGCTGCGCTTCCCTGACCAGACAATTTGTTCAATTTATTTTTTGGCCGGTCCTAAGCCGTGATTTTCGTGATTATTCGATCATCTCGGTTTTCAGGAACGGAAACTGGTCGGTCCTGAACGCATCACCCGCAGCAACGACCTCGGCATACCATTCCGGATTCACCTGAAACCTGCGACGGTTTTCGAGGCTGGCAAAGAAAAACAGGTGCCCTTTGTAAAACGCACCATATTCAATGGCCCCTGCTTCAGCCCGATTATCGCGGTGCAGACGGACCGGATCGCAACCGTGCAGGCGAGGAACATAAGACTCGGGAGACCGCTGGAATTGCTCTCGCTCTCCGGAATCGCGAAAAAAGTACTCGACCCCTTCAAACTCCGCCACCCACTCCTCACTGCCCTTTTCCCAGACCCTCTGCCCAATCAATGCCACCGGCGAATAGCCGCCAAGGCCGACCATCTTGCCATCCCTCTGCACAATCAAACAGGAACGCAGCTTGTCAGAGTTCGCTGAATTCTCGTCAGCAGACGATGCGCCACCGCTGGCCGCAATGTCCCCATGCTCACTATTATCGCCAGTTGACGCATTTCCTGACGGCTGCGCACCAGCCGCAGCCGTTTGAGAAGCGCTGGCACTCGCACTCGACTCCGGAAGAGCGCCGGTTCGCGCAACCCACGCTTCCAATGTCGCCATGCCGACGTGTCGCGCGATTTCCTGTCCATCCGGGGAAAGCACAATTTCTGTGGGCAGCGATGCCACGGAGAAACGAGAAACCAGCTGGGGGGACTCATCCGCGTCGATTCGTACTCCCACGACATTCATTCTGAGCAGCGACAGCACGTCCGGCTGATTCAGGACACTGGCATTCATCTGACGGCAGGGACCGCACCAGGTCGCCTCAAAATGCACGATCAGCGGGACTTGCTGCTGTGCCGCCAGTTGCCGGGCCGCCTCAAAATCCATCAGCCATTTGCCCGGAAGGCCTCGGTCGGGCATTTCTTCGAGCAACGCCGGGCCGGCACCGCCTCCGGCACCGCGTCCGGCACCGCCTGTCTCCACCCCCATCTCGGGCATGATCGCCACGAAGCCAGAAACCATTACCGCGGTGTAAATCAATGCGGTCATCCATTCCATCCTTTTCCTGAGTATTGTTCCTGCAGCCAATTCGCAACTGACCACCCGGAACATGTCCCACAGCGGCGGTCTGGCACATCCGGCGCACCATGAAACCGCAGCCACGAATCCATCGTCTCCGGTCACAGCATCGCGGATCAAGCCGAATTGTCAATGACCGGTACTGATCACGTGTTCCCCATGGATTTCCCGACAAGTCAAGGAGTCTGTCGGATGGCATTCCGGGGGCGAAGGACGACCTGTGCCGGGTTAATGGCCTTGTGGAGTCCCTTGTTCGCGGTAATTTCGAAAGCCTGCGGAACAGATTCGATTCCGTGGAGCACGTGCGTCACTGTCTCATTGAGCCGGACTCGGCCGGAGGCGACCAGGCGCACGGTGTGTTCCAGATGGGCCTGAGTGCTGATGTCGGGAAAGACGTAACGCAGGCTGCGTTCACGGAGCAGGTCGACATCGAGTTCGAAGGGGGCTCCGAACCAGGAAACGCCGACCACCTTTCCGCCGGACCGGACGGCGTCAATGGCCTGGCGGACGGTCTGGGTGCCCGCCATCCCCTGTTGCGGGCTGCCGCCGGCGCACTCGAACACAACATCGGCTCCGTTGCCGGCGGTGAGATCCCGCACAGCAGCGACGACATCACATTCGCGGGCGTTGAGCGCATGATCGGCCCCCAGCTTCCGAGACATGGCACAGGCTTCTTCGCGGACATCAACCGTGATCAGCCGACCGGCCCCGCTGATTCGGGCGATCTGCAGGCATTCCAGCCCCATGCTGCCCTGGCCGAAAATCACGACGGAGTCGCCCATCTGCAGCTGGGCGGTTTCGACGGCAGCCACACTGTCGCTGAGCGACTGCAGGCAGGCCGCTTCACTGTCGGAGATAGCGTCGTCAACGCGGACCAGCGCGATTTCCGGCAGGAGGGCCACTTCGCTGAAACAGCCCGGCTGGTCGAAGCCGATGACCGGCCCTCGGCGGCACAAATGGCTGCGTTCGGTCAGGCAGAGGGAGCACTGACCGCAGGGCAGCTTCGCTCGGGCGGCCACTCGATCGCCGACTTGAAATCTCGTGATGCCGGGCGCTACTTCGATGATCCGGGCGCAGAATTCATGACCAAACAGCTGCAGCGGCGCGTCGCTTTCCAGTCGTCGGCGGATGCGGTCCCAGGCCAGTGTGCGGATTCCCTTTGCCAGCTGCGCTTCCGTGACACTGGGCTGAACACACAACGGTTCGACCAGCACGTGCCCCGCTCGCAGTTCCGGCACCGGAATCTCGTCCAGCCGCATATCGCCAAATGCATAGAAGCGCCACGCCTTCATGAATTGCAACATTTTCCAACTTTCATGCTCGTGTCACTCATGCTCGCGTCACTCGGGGGCGTTCAGCTCGGGGGCGTTCAGCTCGGGGGCGTTCAGCTCCGGGGGCGAGAGAGACTTCAACCGAAATGCAAATTGCCGCAGCGTGTCATCATCGACGACCTCGCCCTTCGGCTGCCGTTTGATCAGATCGATGACATTCATCACTGTCCGCTCATCGTCAGGCAGGCCGATTTCCCTCAGTCGATGAGCAACCGCGCGACGTCCGGAGTGTCGCCCCAGCACCAGCTGAATTCCGCTGGCGCCAACGCGTTCCGGTCGGTAGGGCAGGTACGTATCAGGATTCTTGAGCAGTCCATCCTGATGAATCCCGGCTTCCGTGGCAAAGATGTTGGCGCCTCCCACGGGTTTCATCCGCGAAACAGCGATACCTGTGAGTTCCGCCACCAGTCGGCAGAGCGGGGCCAGTTTTGTGGTATCAACGGAAAAACTCCGCTGATACTGGTCCGGATGCAGAGCCAGGGCCATCACCACTTCCTCCAGTGCGGCGTTTCCGGCACGCTCGCCGATCCCGTTGACAGTACACTGAACGACGTTGGCCCCCTGC
>SYLK01000419.1 GCA_005809115.1 Planctomyces sp.
CAGGCCGACCAGGCCGAGGCAGACATGCGGGTCGCTCAGGCCAAGGCTGAACAGCGACGGGCGGAAGCCAGAGCACGCGAACAGGAAATGGTGGCCCGCATCCAGGAAAATCGCGCCAAAGTCGTGCTGGCCGAGGCCGAAGTCCCAAAGGCCGTGTCGGAAGCACTTTCCACAAATCAACTGGGACTGCTGGACTTCTATGAACTCAGGAATGTCCAGGCAGACACCCGGATGCGCGAGTCCATCGCCGGTGAATCCAGCAGACCCGCACGCCCGGCAGATAACTGACGCCCCACAAATAACTGACGCCGGGCGCCACTGAAAACGTTCCACAAGTTCGTAGCGATCGGACCCGGGAGGTCAGGCGCGGCAGCTGCATCGGATACCAGGAGAATTCTGTGGAAAAACTGGTCATTATTTTTCTGATCTACGTCGTCGTCAATGTGGTGAAATTCATTTCCCAGCGGGCGACGGATGCGATCGGTCAGCCGCCCAAAGTCCTGCCGCCCCCGGGGCCGGATCAGCCGGAAGCGGTCCTGTCCGAAATCGAAGCGTATCTGGCTGGCGACCGACTGCCCCCGGGGGCTGGGCAGCCCGGCCGGGAATCCGCCCCGCGATCCGGACCGTTTCTATCGGATCCACAGGGGAGCGCAGCGCGCCCGGAGCTGGTATCGCAGCGCAAGTCCGGTTCACCGGCTGGTCGCCAGCAGGCGTCCCGAAAGAAAAATCCGCAGGGTGCGCGGGGTTCGGAAAAATCCGGCCGTTCGGCGACACAGACTCGGTCAGGTCGGCTTCCGGAGCCAGCCGGGTCAGGAGTACCGGCGTCACAGCGGGGCCAGCGTCCGTTATCGGTCACACCGACTTCGACGGGCAACGGTGTCCGGGCACACGTCGATCAGCACATGCGAAACCAGATCGAACAGCAGGTCCGGCAGGATCTCGGAACGGACTGGGTGGCCCGTACGGAGCGGATGGATCTGCGATCCGAATCGCCGTCCGCATTGGATCAGTCGGGGCGGTCCGCCTCCCTGACGGAACTGCTCCGCAGTCCGGAGGGAATTCGCCAGGCCTTCCTGGTCAGCGAGATACTGTCGCGTCCGCGAGTCTTTCAGAGGGTCGGGGACCGCGCGTTATGACGGCGCAGTCAGCGATGTAAGAAATTCGCAGTTTCATGCCCGAATCTCCGCAGCGCGTGCTCTTGCTTGACGGCGACCTGTCGTTCCGCGGGTCGTCCCTGCTGACGCTGCGGCTGGCCCGGGGGCTGGAACGCCGCGAGATCGATACGGCTCTGGTCTGTACGCGTGTTGCTGCGCTGGACCAGACGCTGCTGCAGGGAGTGCGGCTGCACTGCATCCCGGGTTATACGGTACCGGGCTGGGGGCGGATCGTGATTCGGACCCTGTATCGTGACATCCGGCGTGAGCCGCCGGACGTGATTCATCTGCAGGATTGTCGTCTGCTGGCGCAGGGTCGCTGGCTGGCCGAGCGTCTGAAGCGTCCTCTGGTCGTCAGTGTGAGCGACCACGCGGAGGCAGCAGGGCTGAACCTGAAGACAGCGTCAGGCTGGCTGCGAGCGCTGGTCTGCGTCAGTGAGAGTGTTCAGAGCTGGATCGCGCCCCACCCGCGTCTGGGTGAAATCGAGCGGCGAGTGATCCTGCCGGGCGTGGCCGTTCCCGCGCAGTCGGCGATTCGGGCTCCGCTGGAGGGTGGGCGGGAGCCGGTCGTGGGGATGGCGGGACCGCTCGAGATTGTTAAGGGGGCGTCGTTTTTCCTGCGGGCCTGCCATCGGGTGGTGGAAGCCGGACACGATATCCGCATCATCATCGCTGGCAGCGGGCCGGAGGAGCGCAGTCTGCGGCATCTGGCAGCATCGCTGGAACTCACTTCACGTCTGACATTCGTGGACGGCGGCGTGTCGATGCGAGCCTATCTGTCGGCCATGGATATTTACTGTCTGCCCTCGCTCCAGCAGGGTCTGGGGGTTATGATGCTGGAGGCGATGGCGCTTGGGCGACCCGTCATCGCGTCCGGTGTGGGAGGCGTGCAGAGTGTCATCGAAGATGGTGTGACCGGAGTGATCGTACCACCGTCAGACAGTCGTGCGCTGGCGGATCGGATCATGGAACTCCTCAAATCTCCCGAACGTACGCGGCAGCTGGCGCTTGCCGGTCAGCAGCATGTCCGTGAGAAATTCAATGAAGAACGCATGCTGGATGAAATGATTCATCTGTATCAGGAAGTCAGCGTTGCTTCCGGGAAGTCACTGCTGACCCTGGCCCCGCAGTCTCGAGTCGGCAGATCCGAATCGCCGCCGGGCCGATTCGTCAGCGATGAAAAATCAGGACCTGCACAGGAATCCGTTTGACTGAATGTCGCGCGAATTCCTGTCCCGGGCCTGCCTCTGGAATCTGATGGCGCCAGGCAGATGCCTGGCAGGAGCAGACAAATGGTTTCAAAATGGTACGCCGCCGCGATGCTGTGCGGATTCATGCTCACGATGCCGTTCGCTCACAAACGGACGCACGCAGCCGGTGAAGAGACCGCCACAAAGCCGGCCGCCCGAGCGGTTCGGGCTGACTGGGCCGAAATCACGATTTCCGGCGAATACCCGGAAAGTCAGCAGATGCCTGGACTGTTCGGGGACCTGACGGAAGGACTTTCCACATGCCTCGATCGGCTGGATCAGGCAGCGCGTGACACGGCCATCAAGGGGGTGCTGCTGAAGCTGGATGGCGTCACCGCGGGGTGGGGTCGGATGCATGAGATCCAGACCGCAATTCGAGCGGTGAAGAAAGCCGGGAAACCGGTCTGGGCGCAGATCAACGATGCTTCAACCCGCGAGTATCTGCTGGCGACCACCTGTGACCGCATCATCGTGCCCGAATCCGCCACGCTCATGCTCACCGGTCTGCGTGCCGAAGTCACGTTTTTCCGCAACCTGCTCGATCTGCTCGACGTGAAGGCCGACATGCTGCGAGTCGGAGCATTCAAGTCGGCCGCCGAACCCTATACACGAACGGAAATGAGCGATGAATTCCGGGCGGAAATGGAAGAAATCCTGGATGACTACTATGGCATGGTCATCGCGCAGATAGCCGTGGCACGGAATCTGACCGAAGAACAGGTCCGGGGGATCGTGGATGAGGGTCTGCTGCCGGCGGCACGCGCCCGCGAACTGGGTCTGGTGGACGACCTGGCGTATGAAGATCAGATCCCGGATCTGATTCGGCAGGGCGACGCCTCTGTCGATCTGCGGATGCGGGAGGATTACAGGAAGAAGAAACACGGCACGGAACTCGACCTGTTTGCTCTGATGGAGATCCTGGGAGGCGGCAGCCAGGCCGCCGGTGTCAGCGGCCCGCGAATAGCCGTGGTGACCGCGGAAGGTCCCATCATCACCGACAGTATGCCGGCCGGCCTGTTTGGCGCCGCTGCGATCAGTTCCGAAAAAATGGTTCCCCTGATCCGGAAACTGGGCGAGGACACAGACGTCCGGGCCATCGTACTGCGGATCGACAGTCCCGGCGGCAGCGCGCTTGCCAGTGATCTGATCTGGCGGGCTCTGGAGGCGACAGGCAAACCGGTCGTTGCCAGTATGGGCGATACCGCGGCCAGCGGCGGCTATTACATCGCGATGGGCGCAGATCGGATCTTTGCTGAGCCGGGAACGCTGACCGGCTCGATCGGCGTGGTCGGAGGAAAGGTTTCGTTCGCGGGCCTGATGAAGAAAGTCGGTGTTACGACATCCGTCATCAGCCGCGGGAAAAACAGTGGTGTGCTCAGCCTGACGGAAGCCTTCTCGGACTCGGAGCGTGACGTCATGCAGCGGATGCTCGATACGATCTATCGGCAGTTTACCGAAAAGGCCGCGGCCGGCAGGAAAATGAACTATGAACAGCTGGAGGCTCTGGCACGGGGGCGAGTCTACACCGGTCGGCGGGCCCAGGAACTGGGACTGATCGATGAGCTGGGAACGCTGGCAGACGCCGTGGCCTTCGCCCGGCAACTGGCAGGCGACAGCGAAGGTAAGCTCAAACTGGAAACTCTGCCGAAACCGCAGAGTCCGCTGGAAATGCTGCTGGGCCAGCTGACCCCGCATGGCAGACAGCCGACAGCCGCAGCGTCACTCGACGCACTCCGACCGCTGGTTCCGGAATCCCTGCAGCCCATGCTGCGAAACTGGGGCGCATTGCAGCAGCTCGCCCGTGAAACCGCACTGACCATCATGCCCTGCAGCATCTCGATCCGTTAAGGAC
>SYLK01000420.1 GCA_005809115.1 Planctomyces sp.
CAACAGAGTGATGTTCCGGCCCAGCTGCAGGACTTTCGACACGCTGCTCATCGTTCATCGAACCTCTGACAGGTTCACTCCATCACCACGGGACGCCGGGACCGGAAATCGCGAACTTGCGGCGTGATCGTAACCGCACGGACAGCGGAAGAAAAGGTGGGACCGGCTGACGGTGACGAACAGGGCGGCGACGGGCAGGGCGACCAGACCGCTCGAACCAGCATCGCACACGGCAGTGCGTTCCACGAGGTTCGCCCGCCAGGCTCAACACAGGCTGATCTTGACCCTGATCAGAAAACACGGATAGACTCACGCACCGCGATCCCGCCCCCCCGTCCGGATCGTTGTCCCGGCGGCTCGCTGGCTGCCAGCCTGATTCCGGCATTCTTCGGCGACGACAGCACCCATGTTGTTCAATTCGTGGATATTCGCAGCTTTTTTTCTGATCGTCCTGCTGCTGTACGTGCGCGTGAATCTTCCGGCGCAGAACTGGCTGCTGCTGGTCTCCAGTTACGTCTTCTACGGCTACTGGGACTGGCGATTTCTGTCGCTGATCTTCCTTTCCACAATCATTGATTATTGTGCTGCCATCGGGATTGAAACAGCACAGCACAGCCGGACTCGCCGAGCGGTGCTGGGCATTTCGATGATCGCCAATCTCGGGTTGCTGGGTTTCTTCAAGTATTACGGATTCTTCGCCGCGGAGTTCATGGCACTGCTGAACTCGCTGGGAATTGAGGCTTCTCTGCCGTCTCTCCGGATTATTCTGCCGGTCGGGATCTCGTTCTACACATTTCAGACGATGAGTTACACGATCGACGTCTATCGTGGTCAGATTCGTGCGTCCCGCAATCTGCGGGATTTCGCCCTGTTCGTCTGTTTCTTTCCTCAGCTTGTCGCGGGTCCTGTCGAGCGGACTCAGGATCTGCTGCCACAGATTACGCGGCCCCGTGTCCGGAATCCGCAGGCGTTCAGTGAAGGCCTCTACTATATCATGACCGGGCTGTTCCGAAAGGTCGTTGTCGCTGACAACATGGCGCGGCTGGCCAATACGATTTTTGCCACGCCCTCGTCTGAGCTCACCGGAATCGAAGCTCTGGTCGGCGTCTATGCCTTCGCATTTCAGATTTACGGGGACTTTTCCGGCTACTCGGCGATGGCACAGGGGATCGCGCGCTGGCTCGGATTTGAACTGATGACGAACTTTCGGATGCCCTATTTCGCCGTATCTCCGAGCGACTTCTGGCGCCGCTGGCACATCAGTCTGTCTCAGTGGCTGCGCGATTACCTGTACATATTCTGTCTCGGTGGAAACCGCGGCGGTCGCTGGAAAACCTGTCGCAATCTGCTGCTCACGATGATTCTGGGCGGACTCTGGCATGGAGCCGGGTGGACCTTCCTGGTGTGGGGACTGTTTCACGGGATCCTGCTGGTGGCAGGGCGCATTCTTTCGCCTCCGGCAGTCGCTTCGGGACATTCGTCAGGAGTCCTCGACTGGACGCGCACCGGTCTCTCGCGACTGGTGATGTTTCACCTCGTCTGCGTGGGCTGGCTCTTCTTCCGGGCAGACAGCGTGCAGCAGGCTGCGGATCTGGTGTGGCTGATCTGCAGTAACGCGGAGGTGACGCAGTTCGCCGCATCGGGACTGGCAATGATGGCCTTCTTTGTCGGACCGCTTCTGCTGTTCGAATACTTTCTGGAAAAACACGGTCGCCTGCTGGCGCTCGTCGACGCACACTGGTTCGTGCGCGGCGCTGTCTACTCCTACTGTACCCTGATGCTTCTGTTCTTCCTGCCGACCCTCCAGCATGACTTCATCTACTTCCAGTTCTGAATCCGGCGGAATTCGACGCGAAATTCCGGTCCTGCTGATGATGACTCTGTCGGTGCTGCTCTGTGAAGCAGGGATCCGCCTGATCGGTCCCGGGTTGTCGCGCGACCTGGAGCAGATCCGGGCGATGCCGCGCATCGCAGCGGAGTTTCAGCCGGACCGTGCGAATCAGCAGCGGATTCTGTTTTTGGGAAACTCGCTGTTTCGCGAAGGGGTCGACCCGGAACTGGTTGAGAGCGGTCTGCAGCAGTTTTCAGGGGGACAGTACCAGGTGCGCCGCGCAACGGCTGATGCTACCGGGATCCCCGAATGGTATTATGCATTCAAGCGATTCTTCGCCGATGCCGGCCAGGTTCCGGATGTAATGGTCCTCGGCTTTGCGGGCGATTCCGGTGGCCACTTCAGCGATTCGCGTCAGGTCATGCCGGATCGACTGGCCCAGCATTACTCGCGGCTCCGCGACATCCCCGAATTGTTTCGGAGGGATGTGACATCCTTCGACCAGAGGTGCGATTTCATGGCCGCGTCTGTCTCATGGGCCTGGGCAAATCGCGAACGCGTTCAGAAACGTGTGCTGGACACGGTTGTTCCGGGTTATCGGACGGCGGCCCAGCGCATGAATGATGCCATCCTGCCGGGGCGCGTGGCCACTCAGCAGGAAAGTCCGGCGGAGTACACACGTC
>SYLK01000421.1 GCA_005809115.1 Planctomyces sp.
AAACATTTGCTGGAGTAGAGCGATTCCAGAAAGGGTGGCTGCAACTTCTCCAATCGGCTAAAAAAGCACTTCGGCAGTAATCGGATCTGTCACGCGCCCGGATGTGCCGGGAGGGCGACATCGACAAAAATATGGGTGACAAAAAAATCAGTACAGGTCGACTGGAACTCACATGGTCAGAATTATCAATTTGAGACGGCAGGCACTTTTCGTTCATGTTTTTGTCCTTCATCTTTTTGTCACAGAAATCCCGCCTGGATTCCTTGTCATCACCATTCCGTTAATGGCCCATGCGAAAAATCCCGGTGGTTTGGGGGCTGGCCCCCAAGCTGCCGCCAACCCAACGTTCGGCTTCTCCTGTGTTCGCTTCCGTCCTGCGCTATTCGTGCCACCCGTCTTCACAACTTACCACTCACCAACTCACTCAAACACAAAATTGGGTTGCGGGCGAAGCCCGCGCCAAGTTTCCTGCTGCGTTTGCTTCCCTGCAGTATCGTGCCCGAACGGCTTTCACCGAGCCGATCGGGCGGACCCGAGGAGATGACAGGCAAGTACAGGCGTTGTGTGACAGGCAAGGACAGGCGTTGTAATGCCGCGACCGCGGAGGCCAACAGGTGGTCGGTGGGCAGAACGTCGGTGTGTCGACAGGCCGAGATACGCTGGCAAACGGAATGATCTCGCCGGCTCTGCGCGGTCACGCCGCGATGCAACGCGGCACCCGCAATGACATGCGGCAGCCGACCGGACGACCAGGCCTGAGAGTCAGGTGGTTTCAGGCACCCAACACGACAACCCGGCGCTCTCCGGGCCATGCACCCTGCCAGCCGGCCTTGTTTTGAAGGGACCCGGCGCCCGCGGATCTTCCAGACGTCGAGCAGCGGATTCACTTAGAACTCCTGACAAAACCTCCGTGGCCGCATTGCTTCGAGAGTGGTCGCGATGCCTGGAAGAGTGACGCGGCGACACATGTCGCCGAGGAGCGATGACGCCGCAGATCGGCCGCTCTCGAAGACAATGGCATCTGATGATTTCAGGTCACTTCGCCACTGCGACTGACGCGCTGCCGACAGCGACAGGGACTTCAGCGTGAACATGGCGAAACGAGACACCAGCGCATCGGCCCGGCAGATCTCCGGACTGCTGATCCGACGGTCCGGGATCTTCGCAACGCTCGCAGGCACCACGGATAACAGAGCGTCCGGCCGAGTCCTCGGAACACCGTGAAACACCGGAATGTCGCTCGAGGAGGCCCAGACAACACCGCATGACAAGAACCGGGACAGGCACCCTTCCCTGCAGACTCCCAGTGACCTTATCATTCGGAGGCTGCGCCGTCACCCGAACGCACCCCGGAAGGCGCGCCGTTCCACGCAACGTCCCGGGGCTCCGATTATCCACAGCACAGGGAGACCATCGTCGTGAGTCATGCTTTTTCTCGGCTGAGCCAGAAGTCGCTTGTGGCCCCAGTGCGTCGTCGCCGCATGTTCCTGACAACGTCGATGATCTGCGGGATCGGCATGGTGTGCACAGCGCCGATCGGCTCGAGCGCTGAGCCTGTTGAACCCGTGTCATTTCGCCATGCCGGAATTACCGACGCGTGGGAGAGATACCGGGATCGGCTGAGTCTGGGTCGCGGACAGACGCTTGCGCTGGTGGACGATGGCTGCAATCTCGCCATGCCGGAATGGAACACGAAAGTGGACCAGCTGCCCAAGGTCCGGGTGGCCTGGGACAGTGTGGACGGTGACAGCGATCCGAAACATGAGGGACGAGGCTACCATGGTTCCACGATCGGGATTCCCTCCTCGCTGAATTATCAGGGAAGATGGGGAGTCGCCTGCAACAATCAGGTCGCGGTGATCCGTGCACTGGAATGCTGCCATTGCAACGTGAGCGACGGGGCATCGCTGGCCCGCGGCCTGCAATGGATCATTGACCACCACGGCGAGCATCTGATCACGACGGTGAACCTTGCTCCGGTGGACGATCAGGAGCACGGCGAGCCGGTTCCCGGACCGATTGACGAAAAGCTCACGGCGCTGCGGAAACTCGGCATCTGGGTGAGTGCGCCCACGGGCAATCATGCGTTTACAAAGGGAATCTCGTGGCCCGCCTGTCAGTCGGACTGCTTCGCCATTGGGGCCGTCGTTCCGGGGAAGGAAGAAGTCTTTCTGGACCGGCACGCCAAAGTGGACCTGCTGGTTCCTGCTCAGGCAACGTCGTCTTCGAATGCCATCGCCTGTGGTGCCGCCATGTTGCTGCGGGAAGCGATCGAAAAATCCGCATACCACTGGCAGCAGCACGGAGACAATCTGCCGCAGGCGATGCTGGCGATCATGCAGCAGACCGGGACCCCGGTCGAGGATCCGGGGACCGGACTGACATTCCGCCGTCTGAATCTGTGTGCTGCGCTGGATCTGGTCTTCGTCGATGACGCGCGCTGATCCGGTCCGGGACTCGTGAAATCAGCTGACACCCCGGTCCGGTTCGCCGACGCTCTGCGGTGCAGCGTGAGCAGGGAGCCCCGTTGAATTCATCCGTTTCGGCAGAGTCTCTCCGCCTGTTGTCAGACCGGCGTTCTGACCGCTTCTGACGGCGGCTGGAGATAGGCGTGCAAATCGGACCCACTTCGGGAGAGAAATAGGCGCGTAAAACGGACCCACCGCAGTAGACGGGAGAATCTGCCTGTTTTTTGGGCAGATTCGAGGTCAGGGATGTTGACGGTGGACGATTACGGTCGGATTCGTCTGGCTCATCGGGACGGGATGAGCATTCGTGAGATTGCCCGTCAGTTTCATCATTCGCGATCCAAGGTT